>JBEKWD010000016.1:0-14147 GCA_049513435.1 Steroidobacteraceae bacterium
CAAGAACGTCAATCCGGCCAAGGTCGTGCATACCGGACAGGAAGTCGAGGTCATGGTGCTCGACGTGGACGAGGAGCGCCGCCGAATTTCCCTCGGCCTGAAACAGTGCAAGGCCAATCCCTGGAAGGAATTCGCCGAGAATCACAACCGCGGCGATCATGTGTCCGGTCAGATCAAATCGATCACCGATTTCGGCATCTTCATCGGCTTGCCCGGCAATATCGACGGCCTGGTGCACCTGTCCGACATCTCCTGGGACCTCACGGGCGAGGAGGCGGTGCGCAACTACCAGAAGGGCCAGCAGGTCGAGGCAATGGTGCTCTCGATTGATCCGGAGCGCGAACGCATCTCGCTGGGCATCAAGCAGCTTGCCAAGGACCCGTTCTCGGCCTTCATTGCCGACAATCCGAAGGGCACCATCGTTCGTGGTACGGTCAAAGAGGTGGATCCGCGTGGTGCCGTCATCGATCTGGGCAACGGCGTGGACGGACAATTGCGTGCTTCAGAGCTGGGCCGCGATCGCATCGAGGATGCGCGCGCGGTACTCAAGGTCGGGGATGAAATAGAGTCCAAGTTCATCGCTGTCGATCGCAAGACACGCACGATTTCACTCTCGATCAAGGCGAAGGAAGTCCACGAAGAGGCCGAGGCCGTGCAGAGCTATCGTTCCGACTTGCCCACTTCGGGGACCACCCTCGGAGATCTGCTCAAGGAGCAGATCAATACGACCGATCGCAGCTGAGCCATGACGAAGTCGGAACTGATCGAGATCATCACCGTCAAGCAGAAGCATCTGCCGGCCAAGGACGTGGAGCTGGCGCTCAAGCAAATGCTTGAGATCATGAGCGACTCGCTCGCCCAGGGTGATCGCATCGAGATTCGCGGCTTCGGTAGCTTCTCACTGCATTACCGACCGCCGCGTCAGGGCCGCAATCCCAAGACCGGTGAGGCCGTAGCGCTCGCCGGCAAATACGTGCCTCACTTCAAGCCCGGCAAGGATCTGCGCGAGCGCGTCAATAGCGGTGCCGATCGTCCCATCCGGGACTGACGATGGCAGCGCAGAAGATTCGAACCGCGGTATTCCCCGTGGCCGGACGCGGCACGCGATTTCTGCCGGCGACCAAAGCCAGTCCGAAAGAGATGCTGCCGGTCGTCGACAAGCCGCTGATCCAGTATGCGGTCGACGAGGCGCTCGCCGCCGGCGCGCGGCGGCTCGTATTCATCACCGGGTCGGATAAACGGGCAATCGAGGATCACTTCGATGCCGATGATGCGCTGGCTGAATTGCTCGAATCGCAGGGCAAATCCGAGCTCGCGCAGCAGGTGCGCGGCGTATTGCCAAGCTATGCCTCGTGTCTGTACATACGCCAGCCCGCGCCTCTGGGCCTGGGACACGCGATTCTGTGCGCGCGGCCGGCAGTGGGTAATGAGCCCTTCTTCGTGCACCTGGCCGATGATCTGATCGAGGCCGAAGTGCCGGTCCTCAAGCAGATGGCGGCAACCTATGAGGAGCGCGGCGGCAGCGTTCTGGGCGTCGAGGAAGTGCCGCGCCGGGACACGGATAAATACGGCATCGTCGAGGTCGAGCCCGGCGAGGGCATCGCCAGCCGCATCAAGAGCATCGTTGAGAAACCCAAGCCCGAGGCCGCACGCTCGACGCTGGCTGTCGTGGGCCGCTATCTGTTGAGCGCCTCGATCTTCGATGAGCTCGAGCTCGTCGGTAAGGGGGCCGGCGGGGAGATTCAGCTGACCGACGGCATCGCGCGACTATTGAAGCGCGAACCGGTCTATGCGCATCGCTTCAGCGGCCGGCGTTTCGACTGCGGCAACAAACTCGGCTATCTGCAGGCCAACGTCGAGTTCGCGCTGGACCACCCGGCCCTCGGCCGGCCGTTTCGTGAGTATCTGCGCGGCTTGACGAGCAGGCTCGGCGATCCGAGCTGACGCGCGACGCGGCGCCCCACTGCAACATGGCGCGCGCAGGTCAGGTGCTCGACATGATCGGCAACACGCCGTTGCTGGAATTGTCGCGTCTGGAGTGCGGTTGCTGCCGTCTGTTCGTCAAGCTTGAGAACCAGAACCCGACCGGCTCCATCAAGGACCGAATCGGGCTCTCGATGATCGAGGCCGCGGAGCGCGACGGACACATACGAGCGGGCAACGATCCGCCATTCACACTGATTGAGGCCACCGCCGGCAACACCGGCCTGGGGCTGGCGCTGGTCGCGGCGCTCAAGGGCTATCGCCTGCTGCTCGTGATTCCTGACAAGATGTCGCAGGAGAAGATTTTGCATCTGCGCGCCTTGGGTGCGCAGATCCGGCTCACGCGCAGCGATGTGGCCAAGGGACATCCCGAGCACTACCAGGATCTCGCGGCGCGACTGGCGCTGGAGACGCCCAACAGCTTCTATGTCAACCAGTTTGCGAATCCGGCCAATCCGCTCGCGCACGAGGCCACGACAGGACCGGAAATCTGGGCGCAGAGCGGGCAGATGCTCGATGCGGTCGTGGTCGGAGTGGGCAGCGGGGGCACCCTGACGGGCCTGTCGCGCTATTTCGCGCGCGTGGCGCCGCACGTGGAGATGATCCTGGCCGATCCAAGGGGCTCGGTGCTCGCCGAGCTGGTCCGGACGGGCAGCATCCAAAAGCCGGCGGGCTCCTGGCTCGTTGAGGGTATCGGGGAGGATTTCGTGCCCCCCAACTGCGATCTGTCCAGGGTGCGGGCTGCTTATGAAATCTCCGACGCCGAGAGCTTCGCGACCGCGCGTCAGGTGCTGGCCCTCGAGGGGATACTGGGTGGTTCGAGCTCGGGCACACTGATCGCCGCGGCTTTGCGCTACTGCCGCGAGCAGCAATCGCCCAAGCGTGTCGTTACCTTCGTGTGCGACAGTGGTAACAAATATCTCAACAAGCTCTACAACGACTATTGGCTCTTCGACCAGGGGCTGCTCGAGCGCCCAAAGCAAGGCAATCTGCTCGATCTGATCGTGCGCCGCTATCAGGAAGGCAGCGCCGTGACGCTCTCGCCGCAGGACTCACTGCTGCTGGCGTATCGACGCATGAAGTTATTCGATGTATCGCAAATCCCCGTCATGGACGGCGAGCGCGTCGTGGGCATCGTCGATGAATCGGATCTGGTGCTGCACCTGCACGCCGATCCGGCACGCTTTCAGGACACTGTCAGCACCGCGATGGTTAGCAACCTGGAGACCATTACCCCGCAGGCGCCCATGAGCGCGCTGCTGCCGATCTTTCAGCGCGGTCACGTCGCCATCGTGGCTGAGCACGGCCGCTTCATCGGCCTGATCACACGCATCGATCTACTCAATTACCTGCGCAAGCAGCTCTAGCGCGCCCGTGGCCGGGCGGCGAGAATGCACGCATGACCGGTAAGCCGCGCCCCGACGAGCCCGGCGGCGCGGACGCTCGCGCCGGCTTTGCCACGCGCACGATTCACGCCGGGCAGGCCCCGGACCCGAGCACCGGGGCGGTCATGCCGCCGATCTATGCCACTTCCACCTACGCGCAGCGCAGCCCGGGCGTGCATCAGGGTTTCGAGTACTCGCGCACGCAGAATCCGACGCGCTTTGCCTACGAGCGCTGCATCGCGGATCTCGAGGACGGCCAGCGCGCTTTTGCCTTCGCCTCGGGGATGGCGGCGACCGCGACGCTGCTCGAGCTGCTCGCGCCGGGCGATCACGTCGTGGCCTCGGATGATCTGTATGGCGGCAGTCGTCGCCTGTTTACGCGCGTACGCAGCCAGTCCGCCGGGCTCGAGTTCTCGTTCGTGGACCTGCGCGATCTGCGCTTGCTCGAGGCGGCGCTGCGACCCACCACGCGCCTGATCTGGGTGGAGACGCCGAGCAATCCGATGCTCAAGCTCGCAGACCTGGCTGCGATCGCAGCCCTCGCGCGCCGGCGCGGCATTCTGGTGGCCGCCGACAACACCTTTGCGACGCCCTACCTGCAGCGCCCGCTCAGTGTCGGCTTCGACCTGGTCATGCACTCGGGAACTAAATACCTGGGTGGCCACTCCGATGTGGTCAACGGCGTGCTCGTGGTGGGCCAGAGCGCCGAGCTCGCCGAGCGCCTGACGTTTCTGCAGAACTCGGTCGGTGCGATCGCAGGACCCTTCGATGCCTTTCTGGCGCTGCGGGGACTGAAGACGCTCGCGCTGCGCATGCAGCGGCACTGCGAGAATGCACTGGAGCTGGCGGGTTTTCTCGAGCGCCATCCGAAGGTCACGCGCGTGCACTATCCGGGGCTGAGCTCGCATCCGCAGCACGCGCTCGCGCGCGCGCAGATGCGAGACCCACGGGGCCACAGCGCCTACGGCGGCATGATATCGATCGAGCTTGCGGGCGGCATCGAGCAGTCGCGCCGCTTCCTCGAGCGCTGCGAGCTGTTTGCGCTGGCTGAATCGCTCGGCGGTGTCGAGAGCCTGATTGAGCATCCGGCCATCATGACGCACGCGAGCGTGCCGCCCGAGGCACGCGCGGCCTTAGGGATTACCGATACGCTATGCCGCTTATCGATCGGAATCGAGGCGGTCGAGGATCTGCGCTCGGATCTGCAGCGGGCGCTGTCCTGACGCCAACGCCACGCCGGCACGGTCGCCTCGGCCTGCAGCGCGCAATGCTGCTGCTGTGGGCTGGCGCGCTGGCTGCCGCAGCCCCGGCGCGCGCGGCCGATCCGCAGCCCTATACCGTGACCATACAGCGCACGAATATCGGCGCGCTGGACTCGGCTTTGCGCCTGAGCTCGCAGCTCGTCGCGCTGCGCACGCGCGCGCCCGTTGGACCCTTTGCACTGATCGGTCGGGGCCAGCAGGATCGCGAGCGCCTGGCTACCGTGCTCGAAAGCTTCGGCTACTACCAGCGCAAGCTCACGATCACGATCGAGGGGCAGGGGCTCGACGATCCCGGTCTGCCAGATGCGATCGGTGCGCTCGAGCGTACTCATCCGGCCAAGGTCAACGTCGCGATCCAGCTCGGTCCGCTCTACCATGTGCGACGCATTGCGGTCGAGGGCGAAGTCAACGCGGATGCTCGTCGCGCGATGCAGCTGGAGTCCGGCGCGCCGGCGGTGGCGTCCAATATCCTGGGCGCACGCGATCGCTTGCTCGATGCGCTCGAAGAGCAGGGCCATGCGCTGGCCAAGGTCGATGCGCCCGTGGCCTACGAGCTGCAGGGCGAGGCATTGTTCGATGTGACCTTCACGGCCCACCCGGGCCCGAGCGTGCGGCTCGGCGAGATTCGAATAACGGGGTTGAAGCGGATGCACGAGGCATTCATCAGAAAGCGTTTTTTGGTGCAGCCGGGCGAGCCATACGCGCCGAGCCGCCTGGAGCGCGAACGCACGGACCTGCTCTCCATCGGCGCTTTCGCGAGCGTCACGGTGCACCCGGACGCGAAGCTCGATGATCAGGGCCGTCTGCCCGTCACGTTCGAATTGCAGGAGCGCCCGCTGCATGCGATCAATCTGAGCGGGGCCTATTCGAGCGATCTGGGCGGCAGCGTCACTGCGGCTTGGACCGATCGGGATCTCTTCGGCAACGGCGAGCAGCTTAATCTGTCGGCGACCGCGATCGACCTGGGCGGCAATGCGACCACGGCCCCGGGCTACAACCTAAGCGCCCAATTCATGAAGCCCGACGTACTGCAGCGTGGCCAGTCGTGGCAGACGACAGTCACGGGGCTCAAGCAGGACCTCATTGCCTATGACCAGACCGCGCTCACCGCCAGCTCGATCCTCAGTCGCAAGCTCTCAAAGGCCTGGCAGGTGAGTTTCGGATTGAGCCTCGAACACGAGCAGATCGAGCAGGAAGGTCCGCTCCCATGCGTTCCGGCGCCGCTACCCGGGACCAATCCGCCCATCTGTCCGACTCAGGAATATGTCTACACCCTGATCGGCATTCCGCTGAGCGCAAAATACGACAGCACGAATGTCGTCAATCCGCTCGATGATGCGTTACATGGCATGCGTGCGACAGTCAGTGTCACGCCGACCGAATCGCTGGGCAACGGACACGCCACCACATTCACTATTATCCAGGGCTATGCCTCGACCTATTACGACCTCGAACGGCTTGGCTGGACTGCCCACGGGCGCAGCGTGATTGCATTGCGCGCAGTCGGCGGCATCGCCGATGTGGCCTCACAGTTCAGCATGCCGCCGGATCAGCGCTTCTACGCCGGTGGCAGCGCCACAGTGCGCGGTTTTCAATACCAGTCCATCGGACCGCAGTTTAACAACGGCATCCCGACCGGAGGCACGGCGCTCGAGGCCGGTACGGCAGAGTTCCGCCAGCGCTTCGGGGAGAATTTCGGTGCGGCGTTTTTTGTCGATGCGGGTCAGGTCACGGCGACGACGCGGCCATTGCAGGGCACTCCGAGCGTCGGTTACGGCAGCGGGCTGCGCTACTACACGCCGATCGGCCCGATCCGTCTTGATGTCGCGCTGCCCAGCAAGCGCCCGACCCGCTGTCCGACGAATAGCAACCCGCCAGAGGCGGGCACGTGCAGCGGCTTTGAGATCTATGTCGGGCTTGGCCAGGTATTCTGATGCGACGCGCAGTTCGCATCGTGCTCTGGGTGGCGGCGGCGCTGATTGGCCTGCCCTTACTGCTGTGCGCGGGGCTTTACATCGCCGGCAGCAGTGTGGCCGGACGGCACTGGATCGAGGCTGCGACCGCACATTGGAGCGGTGGCAAAGTGACAATCTCCGGCTTGAGCGGCCGACTGCCCGTGCAGCTCGAGCTCGCTCGCCTGGAGCTGCGCGATCCACAGGGCCTGTGGCTCACAGCCGATGCTGTGCAATTGCGCTGGTCCCCGTTGCAGCTACTACGCCGCGACGTGCGGGCCGAGTTGCTGCGGGCTGGGCAGGTCAGCATCGAGCGCCGGCCGCAGTATGTGTCCAAGAATAAATCAGGGCCCAATCCGTTTCGCCGCCTGCACTTCGAGCTCGAGCAGCTTGCAGTCGATCGGCTCGAGCTCGGCGCCGCGCTGGCCGGCAATGCGGTTGCACTGCGCGCGCAGGGCCACGGCGTCTGGTTCTCGATCGAGCGCGCTTCACTGCAGTTGTCGCTGCAGCGCCTCGATGCGCTGCCGGCGACCTACAATGCGACCGCGGCGTTCAACGGCTCACACTCGCAGGCGCAACTGGATATCGAGGAGGCCGCCGACGGGCCTTTGGGCCACCTGACGCAGTGGCCGACGATCGGCGCGCTGTCGATTCACCTGCGACTCGAGGGACCACCCGACGCGGTGGACACGACGCTTGCTGTGCAGGCAGGTGCACTGCGCGCGCAGGCGCAGGGGCAGGTCAATCTGCTCGCGCGCAGCGCCAGCGTGACGCTTGCGCTGGATGCGGCAGCGATGGAACCGCGCCCTGGAGTCTCCTGGCAGAGCCTGCATCTGCAGGGCCAATGGGCAGGAGCACTGAGCACACCGGACATCTCAGCGCAGCTTGAAGCCGCGAGCCTGCAGGTCCCGGGCCTCGCGCTTGGCACACTCAGCGCCCAACTGGCCGGCCAGCGCGGCGCCTTGAATCTTGAGGCGAGCGCCACGGGCCTGGTGCTGCCGGGTCGTTACGGCAGATTTCTGGCCGATGCACCCGTGGCGTTGCACGCGCATTTACGACTCGACGAGCCGCCACATGCGCTGGATTTCAGCCTCACGCATCCCACCCTCAGCGCCATCGGGCACTGGACTGGTCGTCCTACAGACGGCAATGGCAGCGTGACGCTGGCCGCCGCGGAACTCAAGCCACTCGCGGGGCTCGTGGGGCTGGATCTGCAAGGCCAGGGCAAGCTGCAGGCGCAAGTGCGTATGCATGCGGGCGCTGCGCGCATCGAGGGCTCGAGCAGCTTCGATATCAGCGGTGGCGCTCCGGTGCTGGTGCGAGCCCTAGGTCCCAAGGCCAGCCTCAATGCGGCGCTCACGATAGCAGTGCACAACTTTACGCTCGAGCGCTCGCAGCTCGAGTCCAGCGCCTTGCAGGCCTCGCTGCGCGGTAGTGATAAGGCTGGCGTGCTGGACGTCAACTGGACGCTGGCCCTGCGAGATCTGGCTGTGCTCTCGCCGCGACTGGCCGGGCATGCCGATGGACAGGGCACGGTGCGCGGTCAGGCGCCGCGGCTCGCGCTCGCGGCCGATATAAATACGCAGCTGGCCGCGAACGGCTCGCAGAGCGGGGCGCTGCGACTGCAGGCGCGCGTGCATGATCTGCCGGCGCGCGCGAGTGGTGATTTGCAGCTCAGCGGTGAGCTGGATGGTGCACCGCTCGAGCTCGATGCGAGCCTAGCGCGTGATGAGGCCGGCGCGTGGCTTGCGAAGATTGCGCGTGGGCAATGGCGCAGCGCTGAGGCAGGCGGGGAACTGCGGCTGCCGGCCGACGCCGCTGCGCCGCGTGGTCAGCTGACCTTGCGCATGACACACCTCGAGGAGCTCGATCAGTTGCTCGCAGCACCGCTGCGCGGCAGCGTCGATGCACGCGTGGATCTGGATGGCAATGCGGACGCGGGCGCCCAACTGCATGTTGAAGCCACCGACGTGGGTGTACCCGCGCAGCAGATCCACAGCCTGGAGCTCACGGGCAATATCGAGGCGCTGCGCACGCGCCCGGTGTTGGCGCTCAAGCTCGCGGCGCAGGGCGTGTTCGCGAAGGTACCGGTGAGCCTGCAGGCGCAGCTCGATGGCCCGATCGGCGCTGTGGTGTTGCATCTGATGGCCACGAGCGACGGGCAGGCGGATTCGCAGGCGGCCGTCAATGCCACCGCTACCTTCAGTGTCGAGCGGCGCGAGCTGCGCTTGAGCGCCTTGCAAGCGCAATACCGTGGGGAGTCGCTGCAACTGGCGGCACCGGCCCTGGTGTCATTTGCTCAGGGCATTGCCGTGCAGGATCTGCGTATGGCCGCCGGAACGAGCCAATTGCAGGTGCAGGGACGACTGACTCCGACGCTGGAGATGAGCGTCTCGCTGCACGATCTGAGCCCGCAGTTATTGCATCCGTGGTTCCCGAATCTGGAAGCGGACGGCACGCTCGAAGCGGATGCGCAATTGCACGGCAGCCTGGCGGCCCCGACCGGCAGTGTGAACCTGCGCGCCCATGGGCTGCACAGCCACAAAGGTGCAACGCGCGCGCTGCCGGCTGTGGATCTGACAGCGCAGGCGCAGCTGCAGGGCACGGTGGCGCAATTGGATCTGCAGCTCGATTCAGGACCGGGGCTGCGATTGCAGGCCTCCGGGCAGGCGCCGTTGAATCGTGCGGCACCGATCGCGCTCAAGCTCAGCGGCGCGTTGGATCTGGCGCTGGCCAATCCGGTGCTGGAGGCGAGCGGGCAGCGGCTACAGGGGAAGGCGCAGCTCGCGGCCGATATCTC
This sequence comes from Steroidobacteraceae bacterium, assembly GCA_049513435.1. Taxonomy (GTDB): domain Bacteria; phylum Pseudomonadota; class Gammaproteobacteria; order Steroidobacterales; family Steroidobacteraceae; genus FEN-1191. Next base: position 9,383 of record JBEKWD010000016.1, read on the forward strand.
CGGGACCCTGGACGCACCGCAGGCCCGGGGTACCTTGCAACTCGCGCATGCCGACCTGCAGGATTATCCGCGTGGTCTGCATCTGAGTGAGATCAACGCGACGCTCGCGGGCGAAGGCTCGCAGTGGCGGCTGCAGTCCTTCAACGCGCGCGCCGGCTCCGGCACCGTATCGGCCAATGGCACGGTCGGATTGGGCGATCGCATGCCCGTTGAATTTAGTTTGCAGGGTAAGAACGCGCAGACGCTCACGAGCGATCTGATCACGGCTAACGTGGATATCAACCTCAAGCTCAGCGGACAATTGCGCGGTGACCTCACTGCGTCGGGTGACCTGCACATCAACCGCGCCGACATCCATATTCCCGACGCGTTTCCGCCCAACGTGGCTGTGCTCGATGTACGCCGGGTGGGTCAGGTAGTCGAAGCGCCGCAAACCTCGGGCTACAGCCGGATCGCTCTGGATGTAGCGATCGCAGCACCGCGCGCGGTATTCATAAAGGGCCGCGGCATCAACGCCGAGCTCGGCGGCACGATGCACGTGGCCGGCACGATCGGCGATCCGGCTTTCAGCGGCGGCTTTGATCTGCGCAGCGGCACCTTCGCCATGGGCGGCGCGTCGCTGACCTTCACGAGCGGCCGGCTGAGTTTCAATGGCTCGGGCGTGCACAAGAGGATCGATCCGACACTCGAATTCACCGCCAGCAGAATGGTCAACGGCATCAACGCGAATCTGACCATCGGCGGCTATGCCGACGCGCCCGAGGTCAAACTGAGCAGCTCGCCCGAGGAGACGCCCGATGAGATCCTCGCGCTGGTGCTGTTTGGCGCGCCGCCGACGCAGTTGTCCACCTTGCAGGTCGCGCAGATCGCCGCGGCACTCGCCTCGATGACGACCGGTGCTGGCGGCTTCAGCCCGCTCACGACGGTGCAGCGCAAGCTCGGGCTCGATCGGCTCGCCATCAGCGGCACGACCGCGGGCAACGCGAGCCCGACCACGACCGCGGCCGGCACGGGCCAGGCTGCCAATGCCGCGAGCATCGAAGCCGGCCGCTACGTATCACGCCGCGTTTTCGTGGGTGCCAAGCAAAGTACGACCGGCACCTCGCAGGCTGAAGTGCAGATCGATCTGACGCAGCACCTCAAGGTGCAAAGTGTGCTGGGCACGGGCGGCGGCACGCTGCAGGGCGCGACACCGCAGAATGACCCCGGCAGCAGCGCCGGCCTGACCTATCAGCTCGAGTATTGAGGCTGCGGCTTGCGCGCGCAGTACTCGGAAAAGATCCCGAGCTCGACGTTACGGCGCACATCAACGAAGCCGGCGGCGCGGATGGCCGCCAGAATGCATGCGGGCGCGGCGCAGGCCTCGATCGTGTCCCAGTAATAGCGCATGAGTTCGGGCGTGTCGGCGTGGTGGCCCACCAGGCGCGCAGCCAATGGAATCAGCCCGCGCATGTAGAGCCGCAGTAATGCGCGCGAGCTGGCGCGCTCAGGCCGCGTGAGTTCGAGCAGACAGAGCCGACCGCCGGGCCTGAGCACGCGATGGAACTCCTGAAACGCGAGCGACAGATCACTCATGTGGCGCAGCGCATAGCCCATGCTCAGGAAGTCCGCCGCCGCATCGGCGGCTGGGATGCACTCAGCGCTGCCCGCAAGTAGCTGCACACCCGCCGGCACATGCGCGTTGCGTACCATGCCCGGGCTGGGATCAACACCCACGACGCGCGCCGGATCCCCGACGATGCGCGCGGCCTCGCGCGCCACTAGCCCAGTGCCCGTTCCAATATCGAAGATCCTCATGCCGGGACGTAATCCGGATCTCTGCAAGGCGCGACGCCGGTACCAGGAGCCGCTGCCCAGAGCCATGATGCGCTCGATGCGGTCGTAGTCGCCGGCGGTGCGATCAAACAGCCGCAGCAGCCATTCGCGCCGCTCCTCTTCGCCTCGATAGTAGGCCAGCAGCGGTGGATGCGGGGGCTGCAAGATCTACTGCGCGCGCGAGCTGGCGGTAACCAGAGTCGGCTCTTGCGTACGCAATGCCTGGATCAGACCGCGAACGCCCAGATCCACGAGACTCAGCACCAGCGCGAACTGCGCCGGGTCGCCATAATAGGGATCCGGAACATCGCGCAGTTCCTGCTCGGGTGCGAAGTCCAGCAGCCGGCACAAGCGTGCACGAGCCGAGGCGGGTGCCAGCGCGCGTGCATCCCGGCGGTTGTTCTCGTCCATGACAATGATCCAGTCGAAGCGCTCGAAGTCTGCAGGCAACAGCCGGCGCGCGCGCAACTGCGACATGTCGATACCGTGCTGCTGGGCGACGGCCTGCATGCGCGGGTCCGGCGCTGCGCCCAAGTGATAGGCGTGTGTGGCCGCTGAGTCGACCGCAACATCGAGCTCAGGGGCGAGCTGCGGCAGCAGATGACGGAACACTGCCTCGGCCGTGGGCGAGCGGCAGATGTTTCCCATGCATACAAACAATACAGATATTTTGTGTTTGTTATCAACCATTTAATATGTTTATATGATTAAGTTTATAACAACAGAAATCACCGGCGCGCTGCGAGTCTGGAGTCGACGGCGTCGAACAGTCGCTGCAAGCCAAAGGAGACATCCTCGATGCGGCCATTGACGAAGAAGGTCGGCGTCGCGCGCACGCCGCTGAGCCGCCCGCTCTGCTCGTGCTCACGCACGCGCTGCAGATAGATGTGATCGTCAAGCTCGGCGGTGTAACGGGCCATGTCGAGCTGTGCGCGCTGCGCATAGTGGCGCAGGTCCTTGGGCTGCAGCTGTAGTTGATGCTCGAACAGCAGATCGTACATCGGCCAGAATTTTCCCTGCGCTGCGCCGACCTCGGCCACTTCCGCGGCGAGCAGCGCATTTGGGTGGGTCTCTTCGAGCGGGAAATGACGAAAGACAAAGCGCAGCCGACCGGCATATTTCTCGAGCAATAATTTCACTGCCGGCGCCGCCTGCTTGCAGTTGGGACACTCGAAATCGCCGTACTCGACCACGGTCGCGGCGGCGTGCGGCTCGCCGACGGTGTGATCGGTGCTGTTCACAGGCACCGCCAGCGTGAAGATGTCGGTGTGGTTCATGGTTCGTCGCCGCCGATACTGCCTCAATTCAGGCGCCGCTGCACTGCTGCCGCGCGCCATGTAAGCGGATGGGTTGTCTCGGGCGCACGGCTTAAGGTATAGAAGAGCAATGAAGTATCTACACACGATGGTCCGTGCCACGGATCTGAAAGCCTCATTGGCGTTCTATTGTGACGCGTTAGGTCTGGTGGAGCTGCGCCGCATTGAAAACACGAAGGCTCGCTACACGCTGGTGTTCGTCGCCGCGCCCGCGGACGCCGCAGCGCAGATCGAGTTAACCTGGAACTGGGATCCGGAAGCCTACACGGGCGGCCGCAATTTTGGCCACGTTGCCTACGAGGTCGAGGATATCTACGCGACCTGCAAGCGCCTGCAGCAACATGGGGTCACGATCAATCGTCCGCCGCGCGATGGCCGCATGGCCTTTGTACGCTCGCCAGATCAGATATCGATCGAACTGCTGCAGCACGGCGACGCGCTGGCGCCGCAGGAGCCCTGGGTGTCGATGCCGAATGTCGGCAGCTGGTGAATGATCAGGCCCCGGAGCTCCTGACGCAATTGCGGCCGTCGCGCTTGGCTTTGTAGAGCGCAAGATCGGCGCGGCGCAGGAAGCCATCGGTTCCCTCGGGATAAGCCTGATCCGAGGTGAGCTCGGCAACGCCGAAGCTCGCCGTCACGCGCAAGCTTCCCGCGCTGGTCTCGAATAATGCGCCTTCACACTCGGCACGCAGCTTCTCCGCGGCCTCGGCAGCGCCGAACAGCACCGTGTCAGGCAGCACGAACACGAACTCCTCACCGCCGTAGCGGGCAAACCAGTCGCACTGGCGCAGCGAAGTGGCGGCACGCTGTGCGAAGCCGCGCAATACCTGATCCCCGACTTGGTGACCGTGCTCGTCATTGATACGTTTGAACTCGTCCAGGTCAGCGAGAATGATGGACAGCGGCCGCTGGTAGCGGCGCGCGCGGTCCATGTCCCGCGGCAATTGCACGATCAGATGGCGTCGATTATAGATTTCGATCAGCGGATCGGTGATCGTGAGACGCTGCACCTGCTGCTCGAGCTCAAGGATGCGCCTTCCGGCCTTGAGCCGCGCCAGCAGTTCGGCATCATCTGCGGGCTTGCGCAGGTAATCGTCGGCACCGGCCTCAAAGCCCGCTACGACGTCGGCTACTTGGTTGTGCCCGGTCAGCATGATGATATACAGATAACTGTCGAGGTTCGTGATTTCACGCACGCGCCGGCACAGCGTGGCGCCATCCATGGGCTGCATGTCCCAGTCGGTGATCAATATGTGGAAGCGGCCACTGCGCAATTTACTCAGAGCGCTCTGTCCGTCGGTCGCCGTGTCGACTAAGTAACCGGCCTTGGTCAGGCGCCGCTCGACCATGCGCAATTGAGTGGGCTCATCCTCGACCAGTAACACTCGCCATGGCGCAGAGCCGGCATCGGGTTCGCCCAAGTGCTGGCCGGCCGCAGCATTCACGCCGCATTCTCCAGGTAATCGACCGCGCGGCCGATCTCGTGCTGCAGCCCTTGAGCAAGCTCATTCAGGCCCGCGCCATCGCCGCCGCGTGCCGCCGACTCCAGAGCAGCAGCGGCCCGGCTGGCCGCTGTGGCCTGAATCGAGGCACTAGCGCCCTTGATGGCGTGCGCGGCCCGCGCCAGCGCCTTC
>JBEKWD010000017.1:0-14048 GCA_049513435.1 Steroidobacteraceae bacterium
CTGAAGTGGCGTTGCGGCTAGCTGCGCTCGGCGATCAGGCGATAGCTCACGTGCATGTTCTCGGCCACGCGTAGAGCGCCCAGTGCCACGCTGTAGGGCTTGAGCCCAAGTTGCGCGTGCGTGAGCTCGAAAGCGCCGCTGCAGATCAAGCTGGCGCCGCTTGCCTGCAGGCTCACCGGCACTTCGACGAGGGCCTCCTGATCGCGCACACGGATGCGCACCTGCACGAGCCAGTGATCGCCCTCGGCGACCACCGGGCCGGATCGCAGTTCGATGCGCGCGTAGTGAGCCGCGTCGAGCAATGATTCGCCGAGCATGTGCGCGCGCGTGCCCTCGATGCTGGCGGCGTCGATCGTGCCGGCGAACTCAGCGCCCTGCTGCTGGCGCAGACTGGAATCATCGATGGCGATGGCGGTGACGGGAAAATCGAGCGTGAAGCTGGCCTGCGTGAGGTCGGCACCTGCCGGCAAGGTGAGCTCGCCGGATAGATCGCGCACCGACAAGACATGGTTATGTCCGAGCGCGGCCATCGGCCCGTCCCGGTAGACGAGTATCAGCACCTGCGAGCGCTCGGGATCGATGCGATAGCGCGCCTGCAGTGCAGCCGTGGCTGCGCTCGGCGCGCTCGCAGCGCTTGGAGGCGAGCGATTGAACGTTGCCGGTCCGTAGCACGCGGCAACAGACAGGCAGCTCAGCCACGCGCTCCACGCGGCCGCGCGAGCGGCCGTGCTCAGGAGCGTGCCCTGCGTGCGCCGCGCCTGCGGCTGCGCTTCTTGCGCGCTCGGCCCTGGGCGGCGGCGGCGGCCCGTCCCGGCGCGGCTCGCTTGTACTTGGTTTTCTTGGCAGCCGGCCGCTTGCGCTGCGGGGCACGCGCACGGGTCGCGCTCGGCGCGGCGCGCGTGCGTCGCGCCGGGGCTTGCTCGCCGCGCAGCTGCGCCACGATGGCCGGATTCTCCAGGGTCGAAACGTCCTGGGATATCTCCTCGCCGCGTGCGATCGAGCGCAGCAGCCGGCGCATGATCTTGCCCGAGCGGGTTTTGGGCAGGGCGTCGGTGAAGCGAATCTCATCGGGCTTGGCGATGGGACTCAACTGTTGCGCGACCCAGCGGCGCAACTCCTCGACCAATTCGCTGACCTCGCCGCTCGGACGCGCGCCGCGGCACACGACGTAAGCGAACACCGATTCACCTTTGATCTCGTGCGGCCGACCCACGACGGCGGCCTCGGCAACTCGCGGGTGCGCCACGAGCGCGGATTCGATTTCCATGGTGCCTAGTCGATGGCCCGCCACATTGAGCACATCGTCGATGCGCCCGACGATCCAGAAGTAGCCGTCGGCATCCCGATGCGCGCCGTCGCCAGCCAGGTAGAAGCGGCGCTGGAATTTGTCCCAGTACGTGCTCAGATAGCGCTCGTTGTCGCGCCAGATCGTGCGCGCCAGCGACGGCCAGGGCTTGCGGATGACCAGGTAGCCACCGGCGCCAGGCCGCGTGACCGATTCGCCCTGTTCGTCAACGATATCGGCGAAGATGCCGGGCAGCGGTTTGGTGCAGGAGCCGGGCTTGGTGGCCGTGATCCCCGGCAACGGCGAAATCATGGTTGCGCCGGTCTCGGTCTGCCACCAGGTGTCCACGATCGGGCAGCGTGCGCGCCCGATCACGCGGTGATACCACATCCAGGCTGCCGGGTTGATCGGCTCACCGACGGTGCCGAGCAGGCGCAGGCGCGACAGATCGTACCGTGCCGGGATATCGTCGCCCAGTCGCATCAACGCGCGGATCGCGGTGGGCGCGGTGTGAAACACGCTGACGCGGTGAGCCGCGCAGATTTTCCAGAAACGCCCGCCATCCGGGTACATCGGCGCGCCCTCGTACATCATGACGGTCGCGCCGGCGGCTAGCGGGCCGTAGGCCACGTAGGTGTGGCCGGTGACCCAGCCGACATCGGCCGTACACCAGAAGACGTCGTCGTCGCGCAGATCGAATACCCACTCGAATGTGACCTTCGCGTTGAGCAGATACCCGCCACACGCGTGCACGATGCCCTTGGGCTTGCCCGTTGAGCCCGATGTATAGAGCACAAACAACGGATGCTCGGCGTTGACCCATTCCGGCTCGCACTCGCTCGGCGCGTGCTCGACGAGGTCGTGCCACCAATGATCGCGCTCGCGCTGCATAGGGATCGGCGCACCATTGCGCCGGAGCACAACCACGCGCTCGACCGTCTCGCAGCCCTCGGCCAGCGCCTGGTCGATCGCGCTCTTGAGCGGCGCGGGCTGCCCGCCACGCCAGCCGCCATCGGCGGTGATCACGAGTCTTGCGCCGGCATCCTCGATGCGGTCGCGCAGCGATAGCGCCGAGAAGCCGCCGAACACCACCGAATGGATGGCCCCGATGCGGGCGCAGGCCTGCATCGCGATAATCGCCTCTGGCACCATGGGCATATAAATGACGACGCGATCGCCGCGTTGCACGCCGAGGCCCCTGAGCGCGTTGCCGAAGCGACAAACCTCACGGTGCAATTCCCGATACGTCAGGGTGCGCACGTCGCCGGGCTCGCCCTCGAAGATGATCGCGCTCTTGTCGGCCCGATATGGCAACTGAGCGTCGAGGCAGTTCCAGCTCACGTTGAGCTCGCCGTCCGTGAACCAGCGGTAGTTTGGCGCTGCGCTGGCATCCAGCGTGTGCGTGAAGGGCCGGTGCCATCGCAGGTGCGTGCGCGCAAGTGCCGCCCAGAACTCCACGTAATCGGCCTGCGCGCGCCGATGCAGTGCGGACAGCTCGCGCTCCTTCAGGCGCGCGCGGGCCGCGAATTCCCGCGGCGGTGCAAAACTGCGCTGCTCGCGCAGCACCGACTCAATGTCGCTGGAGTTGCCAGCAGGCCGTTTCATGACAGTCCGATCTCCTTGCCGGCCAGGCGCGCGGCCTGACGCTGCAGCAGGGCCCCGAAGCCCTGTCCGGCGCAGAACGCTTCGATGCGCTGCAGATCGGGGGCTCGCCGCCGCAGATCTTCAGGCGCGGCCCCGAGCGGCACATCGCAGGCGATACGGGTCAGCGAGCGGGCCAGGTAGGCTGCCTCCCGGTGCTGCTGCAGGCGCGCGGGCAGCGAGGCCGCGCCTCGCAGCGGCAGACGCGCGACCGCATCGAGCCGGCCGAACAGCTCATCGAGCGAGGCGCACAGCGTCATGAGCGCCGCGGCGGTTTTCGCGCCGATGCCAGGCACGCCCGGGACGTTGTCGACGTAATCGCCGCGCAGCGCCAGATAATCCACCATGCGCTCGGGCGGCACGCCAAAGCGCCCCGCGATATCCCCGTAGCGGTATTCGCTGCCCTCGGCGTAATCCCAGAATACGTCCCGCGGGCCGATCAACTGCGCCAGATCCTTGTCGCATGAGACCACGGTGAACTCCAGGCCCTGCGCGCTGCACAGCGCTGCCAAGGTGCCGATCAGATCGTCGGCCTCGTAGCTCTCGCTGGCAAATTCCGCCACGCCGATGTGACGGCAATATTCACGGCACCATGCGAACTGGCGCGCCAGCTCGGGCGGGGCCGGCTCGCGGTTGGCCTTGTATGCGGGGTAGAGCGCGTGGCGAAAACAATTGCCGTGGCTGCTATCGAAGGCCACCGCGACGTGCAGCGGCGCTCGCCGCTCGAGCAACTCGCTCAGGAAGCGCGCGAACCCATACAGTGCCTGCGTCGGCTCGCCGGCGGCATTCGCCAGGCCGGCGGGCAGCGAGTACCAGGCGCGGAAGATATATACCGAGGCATCGATCAGGTAGACCACTGATCGCAGCCGTTCAGGCGCGCCAGCGGGCGATGCGGTCGTGCAGTGGGCTGCTGCGTGGAAAGTGCGCGAGCAGGTATTGCATCTGATCGGCGAGCACACGCCGGCCCTTCAGGAAAATATATTCCGCATAGGTGGGCGTGAAGGGCACGGCGATCAACTGCATCTTGGCCTGCTCGGGCGTGCGTCCGGCCTTGTCGTTGTTGCAGCTGCGGCAGGCGGCCACGACGTTGGTCCACACATCCACTCCGCCCTGACTGAAAGGGCGCACGTGATCGCGCGAGAGCTCGCGGCTCAGGCAGCGCTGGGCGCAGTACATGCACAGATACGCATCGCGCCGGAACAGCGTCTCGTTGTTCAGCGGCGGCACATAGTCGTGGCGCGTGTTGCCCGGATTGCCGGTGTGACCCACGGTCGCGACGATCGAGCTGACCTCGAGCACGGTGCGCCGGCCGCTGCGCGCGTTGACCCCGCCGTACAGCCGGTAGATCAGCGAGCCACAGGTATAGGCGACCTGATCCTGGTGATATAGGCGGGCGGCCTCGCGATAATCAATCCACTCGAGCGGCATGCCCGCCACATCGGTGCGCAAAACCATTTGCGTCAGGCCATGCGCGGCCGTGCACGGTGCGAGCTCAAGAGCTACTTCGGATTGCACTGAAGGAACGCTCATGAGCTGTAAGATACGGCAGTATTGTGCGAGAATTCAACGATTAACGTCATTCTATGTGCGCGTCGCTCGCTGCCCGCGCTGGCCGCTTGAAGCGGCTCTTAAGGCTTGGAGGAGATCGATATGCCAGTCACGTTCGGCGCGCTGCGCGAGAGCGCGCCCGGGGAAACTCGTGTCAGCCTCGTGCCCGAGATTGCGGACAAGCTGGCCGCGGCCGGCGTACGCGTACTGCTCGAGCGCGGCGCCGGCATCAGCGCGCAGTTCCCTGACAGCGCCTACCGGCAGGTCGAATGGGCCGATAGTGCCGCCATGGTGCTCGCGGCCAGCGACGTGCTGCTGAGCGTGCAGCCCCTGCGGCCAAGCCAGATTATGGGCTTGCGCTCGGGTGCGGTGGTCGTGGGCTTCATGCAACCGCATGCGCGCCTGGATGAAGTGCGCGCGTTGCGCGACCACGGGATTACGAGTTTTGCGATGGAACTGGTGCCGCGCATTTCGCGCGCGCAATCGATGGACGCGCTGTCCTCGCAGGCCGCGGTAGCCGGCTACAAGGCGGTGCTGATCGCCGCCAACGTTCTGGACCGCTTTCTGCCCATGCTCACGACCGCGGCCGGTACGATCCGCCCCGCGCAGGTCCTGATCGTCGGCGTCGGCGTTGCAGGCCTGCAGGCGATTGCGACCGCGCGGCGCCTCGGCGCCATCGTCGAGGCCTATGACGTACGCAGTGCGACCCGCGAGCAGGTCAAGTCGCTCGGCGCGAAGTTCATCGAAACCGGGGTGACCGCGGAAGGCAGCGGCGGCTACGCGCGCGAGCTCAGCGAGGCGGAGAAGCGTCAGCAGCAGGAAGCGCTCGATGCGCGCATCGCGCTGGCCGATGCGGTCATCACGACTGCGGCGGTGCCCGGCCGGCGCGCGCCACGCATTGTTTCGCGCGCCGCGGTCGAGCGCATGAAGACCGGCGCCGTGATCGTCGATATAGCGGCCGAGTCGGGCGGCAACTGTGAGCTCACGCAGGCCGGCCAGACGATCGTTCATCAGGGTGTGAAGATCGTCGGACCGGTCAATCTGCCCGCGCAGTTGGCGTTTCATGCCAGCGAAATGTACTCCCGCAATCTTTACAACTTTCTGAAGAGCGCGATCGGCCAGGGCGGCACGCTCGCCATCGACTGGCAGGATGAGGTGTTCGCGCAATCGTGCCTGACGCACGCTGGCGCGATCCGACACGAGCCCACACGCGCACTGGTGGAGGCACCATGACCGGGATCATCGCACTGTATATCTTCATGCTGGCCGCATTCACCGGTTACGAAGTGATTGCGCGCGTGCCGGTCATCTTGCATACGCCGCTGATGTCGGGCTCGAACTTCGTGCACGGCATCGTGCTGGTGGGCGCGATGGTCGCACTGGGCGCGGCCAACACGCCGCTCGAGAAAACCATCGGCTTCATCGGCGTCTTGCTCGCCGCCGGCAATGCCGTGGGCGGCTACGCCGTCACCGAGCGCATGCTCGAGATGTTCAAGTCGAGCCGGCCGAAGGGACCGGCGGCGCCCGGAGGGCCGCACTGATGGGCACCTGGCCGAGCGCCGCCTCGATGATCCAGGTCAGCTACCTGGTCACGGCGTTCCTGTTCGTGATGGGCCTGAAGCGCATGAGCTCGCCGGTCACCGCACGCAGCGGCATCCTCTGGGCGGGAGCCGGCATGCTGGTTGCCACGCTCGCGACCTTTTTCTACCCGGGCATGAGCAACTACCCACTGATACTCATCGCAGTGGCGATCGGTGCGGCGATCGCCTGGATCAGCGGCCGGCGCGTGGCGATGACCAACATCCCGCAGATGATCGCGCTCTACAACGGCATGGGTGGTGGGGCGGCCGCGGCGATCGCCGCGATCGAGCTGTACCGCGGCGGCACGATCGAGCGCGCAGCGACCGCGCTCGCCATCATCGGCGGCGTCATCGGCGCGGTCTCCTTCAGTGGCAGCCTGATCGCGTTCGGCAAATTGCAGGGGCTGATTCGCCGCTCGCTGCGTTTCCGCGGCCAGCAATTGCTCAATCTGCTGGTACTCGCCAGCGTGATCGTGCTGGGCGCATTGATCGTGACCGGCACCAACGCCTCGCTGGGCACGGTCACCGCGTTATTCGCCGCCTCGCTCCTGCTAGGCGTATCGATGACGCTGCCGATCGGCGGCGCCGACATGCCGGTCGTCATCTCGCTGTACAACGCGTTGACCGGTCTGGCGGTCGCCTTCGAGGGATTCGTGCTCGCCAATGCGGCCATGATCATCGCCGGCACGGTGGTCGGCTCGGCCGGCACATTGCTGACGCAATTGATGGCCAGGGCCATGAATCGCTCGCTCGGCAACGTGCTGTTTTCCGGCTTCGGCGAGGTCGCCGCCGCGGCATCGGGCGCCGCGGTCAGCGGCAGTCTCAAGCCGATCGAGGCCGCCGACGCCGGCGTCATGCTGGCCTTTGCACAAAAAGTCATCATCGTGCCCGGCTACGGCATGGCCGTCGCGCAGGCGCAGCACAAGGTCTGGGAGCTATGCCAGCTGCTGATCGATCGCGGCGTGACGGTGCGCTTCGCGATCCATCCGGTGGCCGGGCGCATGCCCGGACACATGAACGTGCTGCTGGCCGAGGCGGGCGTGCCCTACGATCTGATCGCCGATCTGGATGAGATCAACTCCGAATTCGAGACCGCGGATGTGGCGCTGATCATCGGCGCCAACGATGTCGTCAATCCGGTCGCGCGCAACGATCGCTCTAGTCCGATTTACGGTATGCCGATTCTCAATGCGGACAAGGCCAAGAACGTGATCGTGATCAAGCGCGGACAGGGCGCGGGCTTCTCCGGCATCGAGAATGCGCTGTTCTATCTGGATAACACGCGCATGCTCTATGGCGATGGGCAGGCCGCCGTCTCGCAGCTGATTGCCGCGATCAAGGCGGTTTAGCGGTGGAAGCGCGGGCGCGGCATCGGCGGCGGGCGCGGCGCCGCGTGCTGGACGCGTGCCGCGCGTTGCCGCTGCAGCATCTGCGCGCGCTCCTGGGGCGTCGCGCTGAGCCAGCGCTGCCGCAGCTGCTCGCGCTGCGCGGCCGGCAGGCCCGAATAGGCGTGAAAGTTCTGCCGCACAGCCTGCTGCTGTGAGGGCGTGAGCTGCTGAAATCGCTGCCAGCGCTGGCGGATGAGATCGCGCTGCTCGGGCGGCAGGCGCTGCCAGGTCTGAAAGCGCTGGCGGGCATCATCGCGCTGCTGCGGCGACATGGACAGCCAGCGCTGCGCCCCCGTAGCCAGCGCCTGCTGGCGCTCGGGCGGCAGAGTATTCCACTGACCCTGGAACTGGCCGAGCGCCTGCTGCTGAGGCGCGGACAGCCCCGACCAGCTCACCCCGGGATTGGTGCCGGGATCGGCGCTCCAGGCCGGCGCTGCCAGGCCCATCAGCGCGCCAGCCAGTAGCAGCGAATAGCTCAGCGAGCGTGCGTTCATGGCTGCGTGGCCGGCTGCGTCGGCTTGGGCAGCGGGGGCGGATCGGACACCGGAGGAGTGCGCGCCGGGTTGTTCGCGCCGTTGGCCGCGCGCTTGGCCACCTGATCGATGTCCGTGCGCGCCAGATAGTCGTGCCAAGCCTTGTCCTCGGAATCCACTGAACCGAGAAATTCCAGCAGGCCCGGGTCTGGCATTTCCGCCGCGTGTAGCACCGATACGATCCGGCAACCGCTCAGCAGCGCCGCGAGGACGTACGCACGTCCCCTCACGTACCGAGCGACGGTGCTGCCGCGCCCTGCGCTTCGCCCGCGGCCCATTCGTAAAAGTCCGCGTCCAAATCCTGATCGTTGCTGAGCTGCAAGGCATCGCTGTCGGCCAGCAGCTCCATATCCTCAGGCATTGCACTCGCGATCGGGCTCACAGCCGGATGCTCGCCGCGGGGCGCGACCAGCAACAGTACCGCGAGCACCGCGGCAGCCCCGGCCGGCGCCCAATGGCGCACGAGGCTGCGCTGCCAGAACGGCCGCGTGGCGAGTGCCGCATAACGTGCCTGCGTAAGCTGCGAACGCACCGCCGCTGGCATGCGCTCGACGCTATCGTTCAACAGCGCTCGCACCTGCCGTTCGAATTCGCTCGTGCCGTCGTTCATATCCTCAACGTTCATGGCCGAAAATCTCCAAGCTTGGCGCGCAGGGCCTGCAATGCACGAAAATAATGTGTCTTGACGCTGCCCTGCGAACACTTCATCGCTAGCGCAGTCTCCTGCACGTCCAGACCCTCAAAATTGCGCAGCAGGAATGCCTGTCGTTGCCGCCCTGGCAATTGCGACAACGCCTGCTCCAGAGCGCGCATCATCTCGTCGGATTCAACCTGCACCGCGGGCTGCGGGGCATTATCGGCCGCCTGCTCCAGCGCATCGCCGCCTTCATCGTCCTCCCCGTGCCACGGAATCCACGTCATAACGCGCTGGCGCACGATGCGCCGGCGCTGCATGTCGCGGATCCGATTCTCCAGGATGCGATAGAACAGCGGCTTCCATTCCTGGGGGGGACGCGAGGCGTAGCGGTGTGCCAGTTGCATCATCGCGTCCTGCACCGCATCGAGGGCGTCCGCCTCATGCCGCAATGCTATCTGTGCGATCCTAAACCCCTTGCGCTCGACCCCGGCTAAGAAGGTCTCGAGCGCGCGCGCACCGTCCTGGGTCGTTTCACGCAATCGTACATTCCCGAGCGGGAGCAGATCGGCTGTCTGTGAGGGCAGAGTAGCAAAGGCTTGCATAGGTCCGCACCGGTACTTCAACGGTCATTCCGTCAGTGCAGAACGGCGCAGAAAGTGTTTTGGTTGACACTGCTTGGACCGCCCGCGTCCCGCTGGAACGTTACAAAAATCATCCACTTATTGCAGAGACGTGCGTCATTATGACAAGCAGCCCCACGCCCAGGCGCCTGAATGGCCGCAGCAGCGTTTTTATCTTCGTAACTGTTTGATTGTAAAGAATAATGTTATTTGCTCATTTTTTCATCAAACTGACATCAATAGCGTAAAACACCGGTGAATTTGCGCGTGCAGACTGTGCTGTCCACAAACTTATCCACAACGATTGTGGACAACCCGAGCCAGCACGCACGCCAGTTGCTGCGGGTCGCGATCGACCTGCCGCGACACAATCTATTCGACTATCTGCCGCCGCCCGGCCTGGATGCCAGCCAGGTGCCGCTCGGAGCGCGCGTGCGCGTGCCCTTCGGGACGCGCGAAAGCGTCGGTGTCGTGGTGGATTATGCCAGCGCGGCATCGGTCAGCGCGGCGGCGCTCAGGAGTGCGCACGAACTCATCGATGCGGCAGCGCTGCTGGATGCGCCGTTGCTGCGGCTGCTGCGCTGGACGGCTCAGTACTATCACCATCCGCCAGGGGAGGTCTTCGCCGCGGCGCTACCGCTGGCCTTGCGCAAGGGCGCGTGCGCATTCGCACAAATTGAGCTCTGGCGTATCACCGCCGAGGGAGCCAGGGCGCTCACATCGCCGCGCCTGCAGCGCGCACCCCGGCAGCGCTCGCTGCTGGCGCTACTGGCTGGCGCGCCCGACGGGCTGCGCGCAGCGCAGCTCGCCGCCCACGACAGGTCGTGGCGAAATGCAGCCCGAGTGCTCGCGGCGCGCGGCTACCTCGAGCGTCTCGAGGTCGCGGACCCAGCCGTGCAGGGGCCGCCAAGGCGCACTCGGAGCGCCGCACCAGCACAGCTGGATGATGCTCGCAGCGCGGCCGCACCGCTGCTGTCGGCCGCGCAAAGCCAGGCGGTGGCACAAATCGAGGCCGCAGCCGGCACGTTCGGCGCATTCGTACTGCAGGGCGCCACCGGCAGCGGTAAGACCGAGGTCTACCTGCAGTGCGCCGCCGGCAGCCTGCAGCGCGGACGCAGTGCCCTGGTGCTGGTTCCCGAGATCGCGCTGACGCCGCAGCTGGTCGCGCGCTTTGCAGAGCGCCTGGGCTGCGACATCGCGGTATTGCACTCCGGGCTGGCCGAAGCCGAGCGCCTGGCAGCCTGGCGCGCCGCGCATAGTGGCCGCGCGCGCATCGTGCTGGGCACGCGCTCGGCCGTGTTCGCGCCGGTGCCGGACCTGGGTCTGATCGTGGTCGACGAAGAGCACGACAGCTCCTACAAGCAGCATGAAGGCGGCTGCCGTTATTCGGCGCGCGATCTGGCGGTCACGCGCGCCATGCAGTCACAGAGCCCGATCGTGCTCGGCTCCGCTACGCCGGCCCTCGAGACGCTGCACAATCTGCAGCTCGAGCGCTACCACAGACTCGTGCTGCCGCGGCGAGCCGATCAACCCGAAGCCCCGCAGCTCTCGCTGATCGATCTGCGCGCGCACAGCGTGACGCAGGGGCTGTCAAGACCAGCGCTCGACGCCATGCGCCGGCATCTGGCGGCCGGCGGCCAGGTGCTGGTGTTCATCAATCGGCGCGGTTACGCGCCCACGCTGCTGTGCACGGCCTGCGGCTGGATTGCGCCGTGCCGGGATTGCGATGCGCGCCTGACCGTACATCGCGCGAAATCGCAATTGCAGTGCCATCATTGCGGCGCGATCGAGCCATTGCCGTCGCGCTGTGCGCGTTGCGGCTTTACCGTCAAGCCGGTCGGCCAGGGTACCGAGCGCGTGCAGGAGACGCTGCAGACACTGTTACCCGAGTACCCACTGGTGCGACTGGATCGCGACAGCGCCTCGCGCCCGAGCGAGCTCGAGGCGCTCATGAGCAGTGTCCTGTCGGGCGAGTCACGCATACTGGTCGGCACGCAGATCGTGGCCAAGGGCCATCACTTCCCGCGCATCTCGCTGGTCGTGGTGCTCAACGCCGACCAGGGTCTGTTCAGCACCGATTTTCGTGCAGCCGAGCGGCTGGCCCAGACCATCGTGCAAGTGGCCGGACGCGCCGGTCGCGAGCACACTCGCGGCGAAGTGCTGATCCAGACCGAATATCCCGAGCATCCGCTATTACAGAGCCTGCTGAAGGGCGGCTATGAGGAATTTGCCGCAGTGGCGCTGGCTGAGCGCTGCGCGGCGTCGTGGCCGCCGTATGGGCGTCTGGCGCTGCTGCGCGCCTCAGCCCCCAGGCCGCAGGCCGCGCTCGATTTTCTTAAGCAAGCTCGCGCGCTCGCGCCAGCCGAGAACGGTGTGCGCGTGCTCGGCCCCGTCACGGCCGCGATGGCACGGCGCGCGGGCCGCTATCACGCGCAGCTATTGCTCGAGAGCCGCGAGCGCGGCCCATTGCATCGCCTGCTCGATCTATGGCTGCCAGCGGTCGCGGAACTGCCGCAGGCGCGACGCGTGCGCTATGCGCTCGACGTCGACCCGATCGACGTGCAGTGAGGCTTGCGCCGCAAGGGCAGCGACGCGCGACAACTGCGGTAGACTCGCGCCCCGTCGCGTGGGAGGGTCCGAAGGTTTGAAAGCGCAGCTCGAGCGTCTGATCGCGCACGCACTGCATGCCCTGGCCGGCACCGTGTTGCCCGAGCAAATCGACAGCGAGTCGATCAACGTCGAGCGCACGCGCGATCCGAGTCATGGGGACTATGCCAGCAACATCGCGCTGCGCCTGGCGCGCCGTGTCGGTAAGCCCCCGCGCGAGCTCGCCGCCGCGATCGTGCAGGCACTGCCGGCCAGTCCCATCTTGGCGCGCGCCGAGGTCGCTGGCGCGGGATTCATTAACCTGTATCTGGCCGGCGCGGCGCATGCGCTCGTGGTTGCCGAGGTGCTCGAGCAGGCGGAACGCTACGGTCAGTGCGATCTGGGACGCGGTGAGCGCGTCATGCTCGAATTCGTCTCCGCCAATCCCACCGGCCCATTGCACGTCGGCCACGGCCGGCAGGCCGCCTATGGGGCGACGCTCGCGAATCTGCTGCGCGCCACGGGCTACCAGGTGCATCGCGAGTACTACATCAACGATGCCGGCCGCCAGGTCGACATCCTGACACTGAGCGCGTGGCTGCGTTATCTCGAGCGTTGCGGCGAGCAGCTCGCGTTTCCTGCCAACGGCTATCAGGGCGAATATGTGCAGGCGATCGCGGCCCTGTTGTTCGAGCAGCTCGGGCGCGGCCTGCAGCGCGACGCGGCCACGGTGCTGGCGGGATTGCCACCGGATGGCCCGTCCGGCGACAAGGAGCAGTACACCGATGCGCTGATCGAGCGCATGCGCGCATTGCTCGGTGCCAGTGGCTTTCAGAGCGTGCTGGACTTGTCGCTGGCAACGATGCTGGCCGACATCCGCGATGATCTGACGGCCTTTGGCGTCGAATTCGACCGCTGGTACTCCGAGCGCGAGCTGGTGCGTGAGGGCGCCGTCGAGCGGGCGCTCGCGGCGCTGGATGCACGCGGGCAGCTCTACCGGCGTGACGGGGCCTTGTGGTTCCGCGCCAGCCAGTTCGGTGACGACGAGGACCGCGTGCTGGTGCGCGCCAATGGACAGTGGACCTATTTCGCACCGGACCTCGCTTATCACCTGCAGAAGCGCGAGCGCGGCTTCGCGCGCCTGATCGACGTGCTGGGCGCGGACCATCACGGCTATGTAGCGCGCATGCGCGGTGCGCTCACGGCCATGGGCGAGCCCGCGGACTGCCTCGAAGCCTGCCTGATCCAGTTCGTGAGCCTGTTTCGCGGCGGCGAGCGCATCGCAATGGGCAAGCGCGCCGGCCAATTCGTGACCTTGCGCCAATTGCGCGAGGAAGTCGGCAACGACGCGTGCCGACTGTTCTATCTCATGCGCAGTCATGATCAGCCGCTCGACTTCGATCTGGAGCTCGCCAAGTCACGTACTAATGAAAATCCCGTCTTCTACATTCAGTACGCGCACGCGCGCGTCGCGAGCGTGCACAAGCAGCTCGCGGCCAGGGGTCTGCACTATGATCAGGCGCTCGGTCTGGAGAATCTGACGCGGCTAGATAGCACTTTTGAGCAGGCGGCGCTCTCGGCGCTGGCGCGCTATCCCGAGGTCCTGCTGCAGGCCGCGATGGCCCGCGCCCCGCATGCGCTGGTGCATTACCTGCGTGAGCTCGCCAACACCTTTCACACCTGGTACAACGCGGCCACTTTCATCGTCGATGAGGCGGCGTTGCGCAACGCGCGCCTGGCGCTCGCCAGCGCCGTGCAGCAGGTGGTGCGCAATGGCCTGCACCTGCTCGGGGTATCAGCACCGGAGAGCATGTGAGCGGCCAGCGCCTAACGTCGCGCGATTACAAGCGCTCGCGCCGCAGCGGTCTGGATCTGTCGCGCTGGCGTGAGTTCTGCGTCGGCCTCGGGGCCGGGCTGTGCGTGGCGCTCGTCACCTACATCGCCGATCACCGCGCGCTCGAGAGCCCGTCGAATGAGCGGCCGGTGCCGCGCCGAGTGTCCGCGGCCGGCGTCGATCCGGTGGCCGCCACTGACGGGGTCGCGCCGGCTGAGGGCAAATACGACTTCTACCAGATGCTGCCGAAATTCGAGGTCGTCGTGCCCGAGAAGGAGCGTGGCACGCGCGCCGCACCGGCCGCGCCGATCGATCGGCCCGGCGTGTATTTCCTGCAGGCCGGCTCCTACCGCGACCAGAGCGTTGCCGACCGCATCCAGGCACAGCTCGGCAAAC
>JBEKWD010000018.1:0-13965 GCA_049513435.1 Steroidobacteraceae bacterium
AAGGACCAAGCCGCTGCCTCCCTTAAGGCTATCAACACTGCCGCGACTGAGGGGAGTCGTGGCAAGTGCATGGGCCTGATTGGTATTGCAGTGCTCATCGTTACCTGCGCGGCCCCGCTATTGGCCGAGCAGCCGCTTGCGATTCCGGTTGGATCTGATGCCTACACGATGTGGGACCTCTGGCCCTATCAGCGTATCGGCGTGCGCGCGTATATGCGCAGTACCTACGACCGAACCGGTGGAAATGAATGGGCCGATGCCTCCCATTTCCTGTATCAGTTAGCCGACGATTACAACGTCACCCTGGATGTGCAGGGGCCCGGGGTGCTCTATTTTGTGCGCACTAATCATTGGCACGGCAGTCCGTGGCATTACAACGTGGACGGGATCGATCACATCGTACAAGAGAGCAGTACCGCGGACCCCTTGCACCCCATTGCCAACTCGGTCTTTCTGCCTGAGAGCGCGTTCCCCAGCCCCCTGGCGCTAACCTGGTCTCAGACCAAAGGCGCGGATTTAAGCTGGGTGCCGATTGGCTTTGGAAAGTCCTTCCAAATCGCCTACGGGCGGACATTCTATGGAACCGGCTACTACATTTATCACCAATTCGTAGGCGACACGCCGCTTTCTCAGCCGATATCAGCTTGGGACGGCAAAACTGCACCCGATCCGCGGGTTTTAGAGCTTATCAGCCGCGCGGGTTCCGACATTGCTCCGCAGCCTGGAGTTGGCGGTGTTCTAGAGGCCAGTGGGCAGCTCGACGTGCTGCCCGATGCCGATGTGCCAGTGTGGGAATCCTCGAGCGGTTCCTCTATGGTCCGAGCGCTGGAGTTTTCGGTTCCCGAGGCCGAAGCCGTAGCCTTCTCTCGAGTCCAGTTGAGGGTGACCTGGGACAACCGCAAGACGCCGTCGATCGACGCGCCCATATCGCTATTTTACGGTGCCGGGCTCTTATACAACCGTCAACATCACGAATACCTGGTCAAATCTCTGCCGATGGTCATTCACTATGACCAGGGCAGGGTTTATCTGAGCTGTTACTTCCCGATGCCTTTCTTTCAATCGGCTCGGGTTGAGCTGCGAGGACTGGGTGGCACCAAAATATCGGATGTGGGTTGGAAAGTACGCTACGAGCCCTACCTCGGACCCACCAATCAGGTCGGTTACTTTCATGCGACGTACCGAGACCATCCGACGCCGGAATTGGGCAAGGATCTGGTTCTGCTTGATACTCGCCAGACTGAGGGCGGCGGCGACTGGTCCGGCTCGTTCGTGGGCACGTCCTTCATATTCTCCCACGATGCGCAGCTCAGCACCTTAGAAGGCGATCCTCGGTTTTTCTTCGATGACAGCAAAACGCCTCAAGCCCAGGGTACGAGGACTGAAGAATGGGGCGGAGGCGGCGATTATTGGGGTGGGGAAAACATGACGCTCGCCCTCGCGGGTCATCCGGTGGGCGCCAAGAGCCCCAGCGAGGCAATCAGCCCCGAGGACCAGATAGAGTCCGCCTACCGCTTCCTGCTCGCGGATCTAATGCCCTTCGGCAAGAACGCGGTGATTCGCTTGGAACATGGGGGCGAAGATGACTCCACCGAGCACTATGAGACTGTGACCTACTGGTATGGGTTGCCGGCTGCGTCGCTGATCAAGACGGACGATCTGGCGGTGGGCGACGAGCACAGCGAGGCACAGCATCACTACATCTCCCCAGAGGCGTCGAAGCCCTACGCGCTCACTTCACGCTACGAATGGGGCCCGGATCATCTGCGTGGCATCGAGATCTATCCGGCCACCACGGATCGTGGAAGAACTACCAAGACCGAATCAGCCTTTACCCTGAAGATTGACCCTAGAAATGTGGGAGTGATGCTGCGCCGCAAGTTGGACTACTCCTATGCCAATCAGCGCGCGGAGATCTACGTTGCTGATGCTCGCGGCCGCAGCGCTCAGTGGAAGCTGGCCGGCATCTGGTATACGGCCGGCTCCAATACTTCTGTGGGATCGAACGGCGGAACAGGCAACAATTCACGGCTGCTCAGGGAACTCAATCGATCCGACAGTTTGCGCGCGCGAGCCGAAAACAAGGGCGACTCCAGCGACAGTGCCGATTTCCTTCAGTACGCCGATACGCTGCGAGCCACGATGTCGCAAACCAAAGTGTCGCCCACTATGGAGGAGCTTGGGAGGCTGCGAGAGCGCACACGCGGCTTCATCAGCGGCGTTAACAGTGATCGGCAGCGGCTCGCTTCCCAGGAGGTTATCGACTATGCGAATGCACTCGAGAGCGCTTTAGACGCTGATCTCGAGGCAGGCCCGAAGCCCGAGTTCAGCTCCGGCAGCCATGAACTGGGCCCCACAGAACACATTGTCATCACGTCCAATCGGCGCTTCCGCGACGATGAGTTTCTAATACCCCGAAGTCTGACGCAGGGTCGATCGGCGATTCGTATCCGGGTGAAGTTCATGCCGGTGAGCATTGCACTGTTTCCGGGTCATCCGTTCACAGACTCCTCCTGGAGCGAAATGCGCTACGCGGCTTACAGTTTTGTGGTGCCGGAGTTTGGCGCCCAACAGCATTCTCGCTGATCAGAAAGTTGCGAACGTGTCGACGGGCCGGGCGACGGTCGGCGAGTCAAATCGGTGACATGCGCGAGCGACAATTAATCATGTAGCAATTGCAATTTGACCCGCTACTGAAGTACCGCTACGGTTGGCGCATGGTGGGTTCTGGGAATGTCTTTGAGCCGATGTAAACGCGCGACGCTGGGCAAGCGATTCGGCTCGAACACCTTTGTTATTGCGGCGTTTCTCGTGCTGTGCGGTGCGCTGACGCAGGCCGCTGCGGCAGCAAGTACCCGCGAGATCGACCCACAGCGCTTGCTCGAACACATGCAGACGTTGGCCTCCGACGAATTCGAGGGCCGCCTGCCCGGCACCGTCGGTGAAGCGAAGAGCCTTGCGTATATCACTGAGCAGTTCAAAGCTATCGGCTTGGAACCGGGTAATCCCGACGGCAGCTATCTGCAGGAGGTGCCGCTGGTAGGAATCGAAGGCAAAGCGACCATGTCTTTGACTTCGGGCGGCCAGCCGGTCGCGATGGAAGGGCCACGCGATTTCGTTGCCAGCACCGCGCGAGTCACGCCCCGGATCTCGATTACCGACTCGCCGCTGGTCTTCGTCGGTTACGGCGTGCAGGCGAAGGAATACAACTGGGACGATTACAAAGGTCTTGACGCTCACGGCAAGACTTTGGTGATGCTAATCAACGATCCTCCAGTAGCCGACCCGCAGCGTCCCGGGCAGCTCGATCCAAAAATGTTTAAGGGCAAAGCGATGACCTACTACGGCCGCTGGACCTACAAGTACGAGATCGCCTCGAAGCTGGGCGCGGCGGGCGTACTGATCGTGCATGAGACCGAGCCGGCGTCCTACGACTGGAACGTTGTTGTGCATTCATGGGCTGGTGAGGCGTTTAGTCTGGCGGATACCAGCGGTAATGCCAGCCGGGTAGCGGTCCAGGGTTGGATCACTCTCGAGAAAGCGAAGGAACTGTTCGCGCAGGCGGGGCAGGATTTCGACGCCCTGAAGGCACAAGCGCGTACCCGCGAGTTCAAGCCGGTGGCACTCAACGCCACCGTCAGCGTCAATATAGAGAATAAGCTGCGCGAGGTGCGATCGCACAATGTCGTAGCGCGCCTGGTTGGCAGCGATCCTGTGCTACGACAACAGTGGATCCTCTACACGGCGCATTGGGATCATTTTGGTCGCCGCAGCAGCCCGGAAGGCACTCAAATCCTGCGCGGTGCCGTCGACAACGCGTCCGGCGTCGCGGGCGTCATCGAGATCGCACGCTCCTTTGTGCACACACGGCCGCGCCCGAAGCGCTCAATCCTGTTCATGGCGGTGACGGCCGAAGAGCAAGGCCTGCTCGGTTCGACGTACTACGCTGAGCATCCCCTATACCCACTGAACCAGACGCTCGCCGACATCAACATTGACGGGGTCGGCACCTGGGGCCGCACACGTGATGTGCAGGTCGTTGGCTTCGGTGAGAATACCCTTGAGGATGATCTGGCGCAGGTGCTCGAGAGCGAGCATCGGGTACTGGTACCGGACCAGACACCCGAGAAGGGCTCGTATTTCCGCTCGGATCAGTTCAGCTTCGCTCGAGTCGGGGTTCCCGGCATGGATTTGAAGGCCGGGATCGACGTGGTGGGTAAGCCGCCTGGGTGGGGTCAGAGTCAGTACGAGCAGTATGAGCGCGAGCGTTACCACTCGCCGGCTGATCGTGTGTATCCGGACTGGGATCTACGCGGCGCGGCGCAGGATATGACCGACCTGTACCAGGTCGGCCTCGCATTGTCGGCGACGCCCCGGTGGCCGCAATGGCGTGCCGATTCGGAATTTCGCGCCATTCGCGAGGCATCCCTCGCGGCGGCACATTGAGCGCGCCAAACTGGCAGCACGCTGAAGTGCCGCTAGCTTCTGCGGTTACTTCTTATTCGCCGTCTCGACAAGAGCCTGATACACCATTCGCTTGTACTCACGGCTAATGTCGATGCCCTCGCGCTTTTGAATCATAAAGACAGTCAGTAGATCCTCGCGCGGATCTACGAAGAACAGAGAGGCTGCCGCGCCCTCCCAGTAGTATTCGCCCGCTGAACCAATCGTAGCGGTCTTCGCAGGGCCTTTGTTCACGGCAACGCTCAGGCCGAAGCCATAACCTGGAAGCATCGGCCCATCGAATACGGGCAGATCACCCAAAAGATCCGAAGACATCAGCTCGATGCTTTTCGGACTCAATATATGCACGCCATCGAGTTGACCGCGATTGAGGAGCATCTGCGCAAACCGCAGATAGTCGCTCGTAGTGGAGACGAGTCCTCCGGCGCCTGACAAAAAAGGCGGCTTCATCTTGTAGCCGTCCTGCGCATCGCCCGTAGCGCGAACAATTTTATCGTTCGCTCCACGATCGTAGAGTGTTGCCAGACGGCTCCATTTAGCTTCCGGTACCCAGAATCCAGTATCTGTCATATGCAGCGGGCGAAAGATTCGCTCTTCAAGATACTGATCGAGTGGCATACCGGACCAGACCTCGATAAGACGGCCTATCA
Organism: Steroidobacteraceae bacterium; assembly: GCA_049513435.1. GTDB lineage: Bacteria > Pseudomonadota > Gammaproteobacteria > Steroidobacterales > Steroidobacteraceae > FEN-1191. The sequence continues at coordinate 5,115 of JBEKWD010000018.1, forward strand.
CATCCGGCCCAGGACTGTAGTCAAAGCCGGATTGGGGCTGATGTACAAGAGGCGCGGAGGCTAACAGTTTGATCCCATCGGCAAGCGAATGCGATCTGATGTCGAGACGGGCAAAGATCAGTTCCCCGTTGGCGTCTTTGGGACCCCGGTTATTCATACCTGACGTGTGTCGCAGCAGGTCCAGAATCAAAATGGGGCGTTCGGCCGCAACCGTGTGCCAGGGCGCGCCGTCGGCTGCAGGAACGACCACCTTCATGTCAGAGAATTCGGGCAAATACTTTGACACCGGGTCGAGCAGCGAGAATTTTCCTTCTTCGTACAGCGTCAGTGCGGCCACGGCAACGATCGGCTTGGTCATCGAATAGATGCGAAAGATCGCATCTTTCGTCATGGGTCCGCCGGATTCCTTGTCCATGACGCCAAAGGTCTCGAAATAGATAACCTTGCCGTGCCGCGCGATCAGTGCGGTACCACCTGCAAGGCGATTGTCTTCAACATATTTCTCGAGTTGCGGTCGGATGCGCGCTAAGCGCTCCTTTGAAAACCCGACCTGCTCGGGCGCGACCGGAGCCGGCACCCGCGCAAACAGCGGCGCAGCGCTGAGAACTGCGATAACAGCTGCCAATTTGAATTTCATGTTTCTCTCCATGCACATACCAGAATCAAGGCGCTGGCGATTAATCTTCGCTGCTCAATCGGCCGAAATTGCGTGAAAAGGAGTGATTACGCCAGCACGCCGTCATTGCGGTACAATTCGCTGCTGGCTTCAATGTGACGTTTGTCGAAGAACGACAAGGGGGACGAATTGGCATCACTGACTCGCAGATTGGTTCTTCTTAGCAGTGTAGCAACCTCCATCGTCTCCAAGCTGCCAGCCTGGGCACAAGCTCGCAGCGCAGCCGATACCGATTGGCTGCATTACGCCAATGATCTCGCAAGCACCCGCTATTCGCCGCTGGACCAGATCAATGCAGACAACTTCAACAAATTGGAAATGGTTTGGCGCTTCTCGACCGACGCACTTGGCCGCCAGCCAGACGCTGACTTTCAGTCGACGCCGCTGATCGTCAAAGGGCGCATATTCAGCACCGCGGGACTGCGCCGCGACTTGGTCTCGCTCGACGCCGCCACTGGGGAGCTGCTGTGGGTGTATCGCAAGGACGAGGGTGCGCGCGAGGGCTCGCGCGGCGGCCCTGGCTTTGGTTGTGCCTATTGGAGCGATGGCGACCAGGAACGCATTCTGTACGCCACGATCGGCTATGAGCTTATTTCGATCGATGCCAAGACCGGCATTGCCGATCCTAAATTCGGCACCAACGGCGTCGTGGATCTGCGCCTCAATGATGATCAGGAAATGGACCTGACTCGCGGCATTATCGGCATACATGCGCCGCCACTGGTGGTGCGGGATGTCGTCGTCGTCGGTGATGCCCCGACCGCAGCCGTCAAGGGTTATTTACGCGGGTTCGACGTGAGGACCGGCCAGCGCAAATGGATCTTCCACACCGTTCCGCGCAAGGGCGAGGTCGGCTACGAGAGTTGGCTCAAGCCGGAGCAGACCGAGACCATTGGCAATATGGGCGTGTGGGCAACGATGTCGGCAGACCCGGAGCTCGGCCTCGTCTATGCCGGCGTCGAGCTACCGGCGACCGATTCGACCGGCTTCGGCCGCTTGGGAGACGCTCTGTTCAGCGAGACGCTCGTCGCGCTGGACATCGAGACTGGCCAACACAAATGGCACTATCAGACGATCCATCATGGGCTTTGGGACCGCGACATCCCCTGCGCGGCGGTGCTCTTTGACATGCCGGTGAAGGGCAAGATAGTCAAAGCGCTCGCCCAGATTTCCAAGCAGGCCTATGTCTATGTGCTCGACCGCGAGACCGGCAAGCCGATTTGGCCGATTCCGGAGCGCCCGGTTCCCAAGGGCGATGTACCGGGCGAATGGTATTCGCCGACCCAGCCGACCCCGACCAAGCCGCCGCCCTTTGATCGTCAGGGGGTACATCCGGATGATTTCATCGACTGGACGCCGGAGATCAATGCGCGCGCACTTGCGATCGCAAGCCACTACCGGATGGGACCGCTGTATACACCTCCCGCCTTTTCTAAGCCGGAGGAGGGCCCCTGGGCGACGATGATCATGCCCGGCACGCAGGGCGGGGCCAACTGGCCGGGTGGCTCCTATGATCCCGATACCCAAATGCTCTACATCTTCTCCAAGACCGTAATGGAGGTGGAGGGAATCGGGCCCAGCCCGCTCAATCCCGCGAACCTGGTGAACGTTGTGTTCGGGGGAACCACCCCCTTTTCCCAGGACAATGGCGGCGGCGGCTTCGGCGGTCACTATCATGCGGTAGGCTTCCCTCGTCCGCGCATGGACGACAGCATCAACGCGCCGATTAAACCCGGCTTGGTCTCGATTGAAGGGCTACCGATCATCAAGCCGCCTTATGGCCGCATCACCGCCATCGATCTCAATAAAGGCACCATCGCCTGGCAGGTCGTGCACGGTGAGACACCGGATCACATCAAGAACCACGCGTTGCTCAAGGGTCTTAACGTTGCCCGCACTGGACAGTCGGGTATTCTCGGGACTCTTACCACCAAGACAATGGTGATCTGCGGCGACTGCGGTCTCTTTACCGATGAGAAAGGCGTGAAAGGCGCGCGGCTACGCGCCTATGACAAGGCGACAGGTGAGCAGAAGGGCGCAGTGTTCCTGCCGATGGTGACCACCGGCGCGCCGATGACCTACATGCACGACGGCAAGCAATACATCGTTGTGGCACTGGGTAGCAGTAACGGCGCCTCCCTCGCCGCCTTCCGGCTGCCTGATGCCTGATCGGCGGCACGTGGCGCCGCGTTGATGCATCATTCGGCAGCGGCGTTGGGCGGCAGGGCTTTGTAGTAATCGAGCGGGTATTTCGGCTGATAGCCGTCCAGGAACGGTCGCTTCGAGAAGGTTGCGAAGTAGGCGAGGCAGGCATCGCGAAACCACACCGCGTCGCGGTGCTGCATGATCAGATACTGGCTTACCGCGTCGAAGCGTTCGCTGTCGATCAGACCCTTGAGGGTTGCCCAGGTCTTCTGCATGTCGTCCACCGCGGCGACGCCCTGAATGTAGCGGTAGTTAAGTTCATCCCACATGGTGCGGCCGCTTTTGGTCGTGTAGTCCCAGGGCACATGATGAAACCAAAGGAGGTACATCTCCGGCGTGGCCGCGAGGTCGGCGAACTGTTCTCTGAGCGGTGAATTGTATTGTGCCGCGGCGTTGCTGCCCGTGGCGGTGCGGTCGAAGCCCAGACCCTCGGCGTCGGCGCGGTGGAAATAGACATCACCCCAGTCCGCCCGGCGCGCGCCGTCATACCAGGGGTGCGGCCCGTAATGGGTGTCGGGCTTATCGATATCCAGAAAGTTCAGGCCGAGCGGCATCTCGTAATCGATCATCGCTGGATATGATTTCATCAGCACATCCAGCACCGGGGCTACGACCGCCGGCGTATTGCCGAAGGTCATGCGCACCCATTCCTCGCCCACGGTTCGGGCTGAGGACTCCGGATCCCAGGCGAAGCGGCCATATGCATACCAGTTGGCCTGGTTGAAGATGGAACCGCACCAGTTGCGGTCGTTGCCGACATTGGCGATGCCTGCGACACCCGTCAGTTTGGGATGATTGTAGGCTCCCTCCACGATGCGAGCGACGGTCGAGCCCTTGCCGTATTCATAAGTGTCGGCGCGATAGATCTCCTCATATAGGAAGCCGGTATAGGAGATGTCTGCGCCCTGGCCGATATATTCCTTGGTCACGGGGAACTCGACCGTCATCTGGGTGTTGGGCATGGCGCCGAACAGCGGCGCGAAGGGCTCGCGCGGCTGGAAATCCAGCGGGCCTTCCTTTTCCTGTACCAGGACATTGTCTCGGAATTTGCCATCGAACGGGTGGATGATGCGATAGGCCTCGCCGATGCGATCCTTCTTGGGGTCTTTGCCCGGATCGTCATACACGAAGGCGCGGTACATCACGATCCCCTGGTGAGGAGCGAGCAGGTCGGCGTACATGTTGGCGCCATCGGAATGGCTGCGCCCGTAATCCTGTGGGCCAGGCTGACCTTCGCTATTGGCCTTGATCAGAAAGCCGCCGAAATCAGGGATGGCGTGATAGATCTCATCGATCTTATCCTTCCACCATGCCCGTACTGCAGGGTCGAGCGGATCGGCGGTGTTCAGGCCGCCGATGTCCATCGGGGCGGTAAAGCGCGCCGAGAGATAGACCTTTACGCCATAGGGGCGGAACGCGCGCGCCAGAGCCGCGGTCTTCTCGATATAGGCGGAGGTCAGGCTGTCCGAGCGGGAATTGACGTTGTTCAGCACCGCGCCGTTGACACCGATCGAGGCATTGGCGCGTGCATATTCGCCATAGCGGGGGTCGATATAGCCCGGCAGCGTCTGCCATCGCCAAAGCGAGGCGCCGCTATAGCCGCGTTCGATCGAGCCATCCAGATTGTCCCAATGATCCAGAACCCGCACCTTGAGGTGCGGTACCGATAGGATATCCAGCCGGTCGATGGGATGGCCGGTCTGCAGCAGTCGCAGGAATCCGAACGCGCCATACAGTGCGCCGATGTCGCTGTTGGCAGCGATGACGGTGATTCTGTGACCGCCCGACTGCGTAGTGCGGATGACATAGCCCTCGGCGCCGGCCTTCCCCAGCGGCAGATCGAGGCTCGCGACAATCCGCGAGGAGGCCGGAGTCCCCAGCACAATGGCACCGTCGCCGCCGATCTGCGCCCTCACCAAAACCGGGCGCCCAAGCAACCCGCCAAGCCCCTGGACCAGTTCATCGCGGGCCGCATCCAGAGTCGGGGATCCGCCGGCCACCACCAGCGCCGTGAGCGCCGGGCGGTAAATGCTCACCAATGGCGCGTCCAGCGGCCGATAGCGCAGCCACAGCTCATGGCCGTCCTCCGCCTGCGCGGCGACGGTGCAGCTAACAAGGATCAGGGCAAGCAAACCTCGCTGAAGCGTGGGCAATCTCATCTGAGAGGTTCTGCCAACTAGCGGTCAATGAACTTTGCCGGCGGAGTTCTCCAGAACCACGTTGGAAAGTACCGCCGTCTCGGTCTTGTCCGGCAAATGCGAGCAGAAGCCGATCCCCACGTAGAGAGGTCCATCGATGTGCAGACTCATCGGAGGACCGAATTGGTGCATCGGTTCGCCATTTTGGCTGACGAAGAGGGTGAAGGAATCGCCGTGCTTTTCGATGCCGATGCGCTTGGCATTGATAGTGACGAGTACTGCAGGATTGGCGCCGTCTCGGCTGCCGATGCGGTACTCCATGTCGCTGACGCTGGCATTCGTATCGGGCCGCTCGGCGAGGTGGATCATGCCGGCCCCGTGCAAGGCGACCATAACTTCTCGAGAACCGTCATCGAGACTCTGGCGAATGATCAGGACGGCCTTGTGGTCGTGAAATCCGTTCGGATCCGGATAGGCGATATCGGCTGCCAGCGAGACGTCGCCAGACATTTTCTTCCAGAGGAAGCGAAACTCGTCGCGCGTGTACCAGATGTTGTATCCGGCGGATTCGATGGTGTATTGCTTCGTGTGGGCGTCGTAGGTGGCGCTCCCAGCTGCCAGCGCGCTGCCAATGTCGGCCTGGCCCTGGAATATGCCGATCGGCGTCTCATAGATCCTGCTCGGCCGGTGAAAGTCGGGCGGCGGAGGCACCTGGACATGGGTTGAGGAACCCGGATAGGCCCATTCCGGCACGATTGGCGCGGGAACGCTCGGGGCGGCCGTTGTCTGGGCGCGCAGCAAATGCGGTGCGAGACCCAGGAGCAGCATTAGCGGTAAGAGGCGGTTGGTATTTTTCATATGAGGGGCTCGGTATCCAATTCTGCGACGCATTTCTCATTCCTTTGCGGCGTTATGTTCGGTGGCGTACGGAGTGCACTGCTGCGACTGAATAATATGCTACCTGAGTCCACCCTTTAGACATTCATCGCCCTCTCCCGGGGCGACGCTTGTACGGACTCAACATTGACCCGCTGGCGCGGCAATTCGCGCCAGCGGGTTTTTTATTGCACTCTCATGAGATCTAGCGCGGGAAGCCGCTGACTATGAGCGCGTGGACGCCGTTCCAGCAGATCTGCACGCCAATACACAACAGGATGAACGCCGAGAGGCGCACTACAACACTGGTACCCGTCGAGCCCAGTTTGGAGACGATCCGATCGGCGTAGCGATAGCAGAGAAAGACGCTAATGGCTACCAGCAGGATGCCCACCGCGTGCGCGAGAGCTGTCAGAAGCAATGGCCGCAAGCCAGGCGGCGGGGTTGCGCCGAGCGTCAAAGCTACGGATATCGAGCCAGGCCCGACAGTCAACGGCATTGTCATCGGATAAAACGCGCGTTGCTCCAGATCCTCGGGTGTAGTCGTCCGCGTATCATTGCGCCCCGGTGCCGTGGGCGGCGTGGGACTATTCAGCAGTGACCACCCAAGCATACAGACCACGGCGCCGCCGGCGACTTGCACCGCCGGAATTGACAGACCGAAGAAATCAAGTACATAGGCTCCGATCAGTGCTGAACTGAGGAGCAAGAGAAAGCTGTTGATTGCAACTAGCGTGGCCATTCGGCTTCGCTCTACCGACGTAAGGCCAGCGGTCATGGCAAGATAAATTGGCGCCCCTCCAAGTGGATCAACAATTGGAAACAGCACCCCCACCGCCAGCATGACGACAGAGCCGAAATTTACCAACTCGCCGAGAATGGGGTTAGCAGACATCACTCGACCATAACGGTCCGACCCTTCGGTCGTGCGGAATTAAAATGCAAAGCAATCGCAGCCTAGCCCCCAGACATCGTCGATCCCCACGATGCGCCCATCTTTGATGGCAACGCTTTTCGCCTCAGGATGTCTTGGATCGAGCGTGGTGATTTTCCCGTTCTTAAGAATTATATCGGCGGCTTTCAAGGAGTTCATGAAGGGCGCCTCTTATGATCTGCCGTGCAATGCCCTAATGGATCGTCCAGCTCAATTCGTGAGACGGTGCCGGCGTGATAGTCGGTCAACCATATTGCGCCATCGCCTATTCCCAGTGAATCCCCTCCTGGCCCCTTCCACTGGCAGAGTAGGGCTGCAGAAGCACCATCGATGACAGAGAGGGGAACCTTCCACATTGTCGTCCAGACCATTCCACCGCCAAAGCTGATGTCGCCACCGTGTCCGGGCGTGCCCAGGGCGATAGTCTTCGTAGCCCTTCTCGTCTGCATATCGACGCGGGTCAACGAGCCGTCACCTTGATTCAGCGTCCAAACCGCTCCGGCACCGGCTGTGAGAAATCGAGGGCCCGGCCCGGTTTGAGCTGTTGCCGACACCTGCCCCGTAACGGCATCGACGGCCGTTATTTCCGCGCCATCGGCGCGCGTTACCCACACTTGGCCATCGCTGTAGAAGGGGTTGTACGAGCCAGCAGGGACTTGGATTGCCTGACGGACTGTACCGGTGGCAGGGTTAATTCGTGCGAGCGAGCCCTCCTTGTCTATTACAAGCCAAACGCTGTCCGGACTCGCCGTGACTCCGCCTTCGGCAGCTGCCGGACCGATATTGAAGACGTTAAGCAGCTTGTTGGACAGCAGGTCTACCTTGGCCAGCATCTGGGTGCGACCACATAAGGGGACCCAGAGACTACCGAAGCCAGTTGCCAATCCGGCGCAAGGCTCGCCAGGCAACTTCACGGTCGCGATGCGCTTGTTCGTCTGCGGATCGATCCTGTGTACCGCGAACGGGCCGGTGCTCCCAACCCAAACCGCATCGGGCGCGATCGCGACCCAGTCGGCTGTCTTTCCCAAGTGAAGTATTGCCGTTCGTTTAAGCTCGCCGATTGCTCGGGCAGCAGGCACGTCCATGCCGTCGCCAAGAACCAAACTCGTGCCCGAGCCAGCGAGCAGCGTCATGATGAGAATCACAGCCGCACACTTCGAGTGCATTGCTTCGAACACAGGACCCTCCTGTTGCACAGTGTTTATGTTCGCGGATGCTATCCGGCTTGGCAATGCAGCTTATGCTGGGAGGCCGTTAAACGATCGGTGAAGGGTGGGCGCCGTGACGAATAAAGGCGGACAGATTTGGACGAGACCCTCTGTGCTACTCGCATTTGCGAGTCTCGTGCTGCACTTACTGGCCAACGGGCATTACGGCTTCTTTCGTGATGAGCTCTACTTCATCGTCTGCGGCGAGCGGCCCGATTGGGGCTACGTCGATCAGCCGGCCGTCGTGCCGCTGCTTGCCTCGTGGTCACACGCAATCTTTGGCGATTTCCTCTGGGGCTTCCGCCTGCTCCCGGCGCTCGTGATGGCGGCAGTCGTAGCGTTAACCTGCGAGTTCGCGCGAGCTGTTGGCGGCGGTCGCTTCGCACAATGGCTGGCTGGCTCGTGCGTCTTGCTGGGACCGATTTTCCTTATCCAGGGCGTGCTGTTCTCGACCGACTTGTTTCAGGCATTAACCTGGCTCGGGCTCGGCTGGGTGTTAGTGCGGCTCGAACAGACGGGCGACGAGCGCTGGTGGCTGGCGTTTGGCGCAATTGCGGGATTTAGCCTCAACACCAAGTACTTGATTGCGTTTTATCTGGTGGCGCTGGCCGTGGGTCTACTCGCCACACCGCAGCGCAGGTCGCTGTTGCGCCCCTGGGTCTATGTGGGAGCGCTCCTCGCAGCCGTCATGGTGGTACCGAACCTTCTGTGGCAGCAAGCGCATGGCTGGCCCTTCATTGAACTGGGCAAGGCGGCAAGCGGCGGCAAGAACATAGAGATGTCGCCGCTAGCGTTTTTATTACAACAGATCCTC
>JBEKWD010000019.1:0-13792 GCA_049513435.1 Steroidobacteraceae bacterium
GCCGACGCCAATGGCGCTGCTCTGGTCGAGCGGCAGATCGATGCCGAGCTGCTGCGCATGATCTCGCAGGCGCGCGAGCTGGTGCTGGTCGACACCGGACTATTTGGCGATCTGCCTGCCGCCGGGCCGGGCGCTTCGCATCTGCGCGCTGCGCCTCCGATCGCCGCTGAGCTGGTCGAGGCGCTCGTGCGCGCCAAGCGCCAGCTGCCCACGCTCTCGGTGCTCGTGCTCACCGATCCGGCCAGCGAGAGCATCGGCGGCGCGCAGGACCTGTTGCAACGCGTGCGCGCCGCCGGCATGACGGTGCTGGCCGTCGACATCACTCGGCTGCGAGCGCCCGATCCGACCTTCGCTGCGTTCTGGGGACTGTGCTGCGCCTGGTGGACTCGCACGATCAACGCGGGAGAATGGCCCAATCCGATTGGCGTCGGGCCAGTGGACGTCCCATTGGGGGTCTGGGGCGCGCTGCAGGGCTATCAGCGCAGTCACCGGCAATTGCTGATTGCCGATGATGGCGCCGGCGGTCTGGCGGCGCTGGTGTTTTCGCGCCCATTGCATGCCGAGGCGGGCATTCATTCGGCTACCGCGCTCGAGCTCTCGGGCATGGCGCTCGAGCCTCTGCTGGAATCGGAATTCGCGGTCGCGCAGTTTTCGGGCTGGAGCGATGACGGTGCCATGCAGCAGCGCTCACAGCGCCTGCTTGAGCAGCTGCGAGCCGCGCTGCCCACGCCTGCGGCCACGGCGCGCGCACGCGTGCTCACCGAAGCGGCGATCGCCCAGGCGCTCGTGGCGCGCATCAACGCGACCAGCAAGGGCGATCGGATTGAAATCGCAGCGCTCTATCTCTCACAACGAGAACTCGTGCGCGCCCTGCTGGGGGCAAGCCGGCGCGGCGTGGACGTGCGGCTGCTGCTCGATCCTGGCAAGGACGGCTACGGTTACGAGCGCTCGGGTATCCCGAACCGGCAGGTGGCCTCAGAGCTGATCGCGGCCAGTGACGGCGCCATTGGCGTGCGCTGGTATCGCACGCACGGGGAGCGCTTCAGTCCCGGTTTCGTGCTGATCCAGAGCGCTCAGAATTGTTGGTTGCTGCTCGGTACCGCCGAGCTCACACGCTACGATCTGGATGACTTCAATCTGGCCGCGGCCGTGCTGGTCGAGCTGCCTGCGAGCGCCGCGCTCGCCGGTGATGCGCTCGCGTGGTTCGATCGGCTCTGGTACAACCGTGCCGCCAGCGGCACCGAATACACCAGCGACGCGGAGGTCTATACCGACCCCTCGCCGCTGCGCTACTGGGAATACCGGTTGTTCGAAGCCACCGGCACCGCGTTTTATTGAGCGGCTGCGATCGCGATGGGGTGCGCGCGATGTCAGACCTCAGGATTCCCCGCAGGCGTTTTTTGTGCTCTGATCGCAACCCATCGTGCTTGCGCGAGCCGTATTCATCGCGGTGGCTCGCAAGGTCCCCTTGAGTTACAGCGCGGCAGCGGCTCGGGCCTGCCGGGATTGGAGGCAGCGTGCAAATCGGAATGATTGGACTCGGGCGCATGGGCGCGAACATGGCGCGCCGGCTGGAGAAATTCGGCCATCACTGCGTGGTTTACGACCCCTCGGAGAGCGCGGTGCGCTCGCTCACCGAGACCGGTGCCACCGCGGCGGCATCGCCGGTCGATATGCTCTCGAAGTTATCCGCCCCGCGCGTGGTGTGGATCATGATTCCCGCCGGCGCGGTCGATGCCTTGCTCGGCACCCTGCAGCCCGCGCTGCGCGCGAGCGATATCGTGATCGACGGCGGCAATTCGCACTACGTGGATGACATCCGGCGCGCCCAGCAGCTCGCCCCCTTGGGCGTGCGCTATCTGGACGTGGGCACGAGCGGCGGCACGTGGGGTCTGGAGCGCGGCTACTGCCTCATGATTGGCGGCGATACGCAGGCCGTGCAACAGGTCGAGCCAGTATTGGCCGCGCTGTCTTCGGACACGAAGGCCGGCAGTGCCAGCGGCAGCACCGCGACGCGCGGCTATCTGCATGTAGGCCCGAGCGGTGCGGGCCACTTCGTCAAAATGATCCACAACGGCATCGAGTACGGCCTCATGGCCGCCTATGCCGAAGGCTTCAATATCTTGCATAAAATCGGTGCCGGCGCCGGGCAGACCGTGATCGATGCCGAAACCGCGCCCACGCAGCAGATCACGCACGGCTACGAATTCAAGCTTGATCAGATCGCGGAGCTCTGGCGTCACGGCAGCGTCGTGAGCTCCTGGCTGCTGGATCTGCTGGCCGGGCAACTGGCCACAAACGTCGGGCTCGACGAGTTTGCCGGCCATGTCGCCGATTCGGGGGAAGGGCGCTGGACCGTGCAGACAGCGGTGGACGCCGGCGTGCCGGTGCCGGTGCTGGCGACCGCGCTGTTCGCGCGCTATACCTCACGCGGCGAGGCCGATTTCGCCAATCGCATACTCTCGGCGATGCGCCTGGGATTCGGCGGGCATCAGGAACGAGCGAGCGCCCGTGCCTGAGCAGACTGCATCCGCGAAGGAATCCGACGCCTTCGTGTTCTTCGGCGCCACCGGCGATCTGGCCTTCAAGCAGATTTTTCCGGCCTTGCAGGCCCTCGTGCGCCGCGGTCACCTTGATGCGCCGATCGTCGGTGTAGGGCGTTCCGGCTGGGGCCGCGACCAGTTCATCGGGCGTGCGCGCGAGTCGATCAAGCAGCACGGTGTGTTCGACGACGCCGCGTTCGCCAAGCTCGCGGGGTTAATGAGCTATGTCGATGGCGACTACCGTCAGGCCGAGACCTTCACGCGCCTGCGCACAGCGCTGGGAACCAGTGCGGCACCATTGCATTATCTGGCCATCCCACCGAGCGTGTTCGAGGTGGTGATCGGCGGCCTGGCCGCCGCGCAATGTGCGACCAATGCGCGCGTGGTGCTCGAGAAACCCTTTGGCCGCGACCTCGCCTCGGCCCGCGCGCTCAATGACATCCTGCACCAGCATTTTCCCGAAGATGCGATCTTTCGTATCGATCATTATCTGGGCAAAGAGCCGGTGCAGAATATTCTCTATACCCGCTTCAGCAACGCGTTCCTCGAGCCGATCTGGAATCGCACCTACATTCGCAGCGTACAGATCACGATGGCCGAGGACTTCGATGTACGCGGCCGCGGCAGTTTCTATGAGGAAACCGGCGCGATCCGCGACGTCATCCAGAATCATCTGCTGCAGGTGTTGAGCAGCCTGATCATGGATGCGCCGTTGCATGCGGCAGCCAGCGCCCTGCGGGATGAGAAGTCGCGCGTCTTGCGCGCCATCCGCCCGCTGGATGCGACCCGCGTCGTGCGCGGGCAGTATCACGGCTATCGCGACTCCCCTGGAGTGGCCGACAATTCACAGGTTGAGACCTACGCCGCCGTGCGTCTGTACGTGGACAGCTGGCGCTGGGCAGACGTGCCGTTCCTGATCCGCGCCGGCAAATGCATGCCGGTCACATCCACTGAGGTCGTGGTCGAGTTTCGCCGCCCGCCGCGCGAGGTGTTCGGCGAGCTGGTGCCGAGCCTCTCGAGTCACTTGCGCTTTCGCTTAAGCCCGGATGTGGTCATCGCTCTGGGCCTGCGCGTCAAGGTCGCCGGTGAGCGCATGGCGGGCGAAGACGTCGAGCTCGTCATCACGCGCCAGCCCGGCGAGGTCATGACGCCTTATGAGCGGCTGCTTGGCGATGCGCTGCGCGGGGACCCGGGACTGTTTGGCCGACAGGACGCGATCGAGGCGCAATGGGCTATCGTCGACCCGGTACTCGGGGACAGCACGCCGGTGTACGAGTATGCGCGCGGAACCTGGGGCCCGCGCGAGGCCGGCCGCATCGTTGAAGGCGATGATGGTTGGATCGATCCTGTCCAGTAGTTCGCCGCGCCTTTAGGGTGGGTGCGCAGCCGCGCCCGAATGCGGCGCTTCGGCCGCCCGCTTGGATTGCACCTGCGGTTGGGGCGGTGCCACCGAGCTCGGGGGGGCGGCGCGCGGTGGCGGGACCGTGATTGCGCTCGGTGCGGACGGCTGCGCGAGGCTCTGGGCGGCGCGCGGGGCGGGCGTGGCGGGTCCCTGCGGCGCCGTGCGCTGTTGCTGCTGCAGCTCCTGATCTCGCCGCACGAACACGTTCGGGTTTTGCGCGCGCGAGGGTGGTTGGAAGCGCGCGGAGCGCTCCGGAAACCCACGTCGCTCGGACGGCGCCGGCGTCACGATGGCGGTGGGTCGAGTGCGGGGCCATTGCGCCGGGTTCACCGGCAGACTCCCATTGGCGTCGATTGCCGCGCGCTGCACAGCGAACGCGGGTGGGGCCGCGGGCGGCTCGTGGCGCCTGATAACAGGCCGATTCAGCAACCCGGGCGGAGGGTGCGCGACTCGGGTCAGCGCAATCGGGCCCAGCACGCTTGAGCGCTCCGGTGCGATGGCCGGCACGCGCACCGTCGGGATCGCCGAGGCCAGCTCACCGGGGGCAGCCACGCGCGAGCGGCGCACGGACAGTGCGCCCACGAAGGCCGTCTGCGGTACGAGCGTCAGCGCGTGCGGCGCGGCGCGATTGGCGTATCGATTCTGCGAAGCCGGATTGCGATCGATAGCGTTAATGGCCTCCGCGTTGAGGTGGCTCGTATTGCTCAGGTTCAGCGCCTCCAGGTAATGCGCGCTTACGCTGTAGCCCGGGATGTAGACCTCGCCAGGGGCCAGCGGCAGCCAACCAACCGCCGTACCGCCGCCCAGCGAGAGCGCCGCGCCGCCTATGGGTCCGCCGACCCAGGCCACCAGTGCCGGCGCGTACAGCGCGTGGCGATTGGCCGGACCCGGCACCCAGCCCCAGCGCCGCGCGATGTAGACCCAGCGGCCATAATGAAATGGCGCAAACCCCCAGGGAGCCCGATCGACCCAAGTCCATCCCCAGGCTGCGACCCAGACCCAATTGCCGTCGCTGTAGGGCGCCCAATCATCGGCAACCTGGCCTGGAAACCAGGTCGCCCCGTAATCGGGCTGCGTTTGCCAGTCGCCGTACTGGCTCAGGTCCTCGGAGCCCACGACATCGTCCGAAACGTATTGGGAGGCCGCCTGCCCATTGAGCCACGCCGTCTCGCGCTGCTGGCACCAGCGGTCGAACTCATCGGGCGCAGCCGCCGGCATGATCGCGTAGGAGCCATTGGGGCCGAATACCCCGCGCTGTCCGGTGGCGAGGCCCATGTCCGGTGCGCCATCCAGAGCGACCTGCGCCCGACCGTTGCGGATCGTAATGCTGGTAGCGCCGCTGCTGTCGATGCTGAGTCGATACTCTCCGGGCTGCAGCAGTGCCGCCGCGGCATCGGGCCCATCGATTTCAACGCCGCCGCCAGGACCCAGGCTGCGCACGATGACATCGGCGCTGCCGGAGCTGAGCTGAAGCTGCACGCTCTGGTCAGTCAGGTCTGCCAGCGACAGGCTGCTGTTTTGATCGAGCCGCACCGTCGCCGAGCCCAAATCCAGCTCTGCGCGCGAACCCGCATCGCTCCAGAGCGCATCACCCGGGGTCAGCGGCTGATTGATCGGCGCCGCGCTCCATTCCGTCATCCCCGCCGGCTGCAGCGATACCGAGCCTTCGACGTGGCTCAGGCGTCCGACGCGACTGGGCGGATCGGCCTGCGCGGGCGGCGCTGAGGGTTCCTGTGCGAGTGCGCGCGCCGCGAGCCCCGCGGCGCCGACGGCCAGGCTCAGCGCCAGCAGCAGCGGGGCGCTAAGGGCTTTCATGGCTCTGACCTGCGCAGCTGCGCCAGCACCGGTGCCGTGTCGGGGCGCATGCCGTGCCAGAGCAGGTAGGATTCGGCGGCCTGCTCGACCAGCATGCCCTCGCCCATGTAGGTGCGCCGCGCGCCGCGCTCGCGGGCCCATTGCACAAACCGGGTCGGAGCCTTCCCGTACGCGAGGTCGTAGCAGACTGTGGTTGGCGAGAGCGCACCGGTCGGCAATGCGGGCAGCTCATCGCTGAGGCTGGCCGCGGTCGCATTGATAATCAGCCCGTAATCCAAGCCGTCGAGCTGCTCAAAGCCGTCGCCGTGCACCGGGCCTTGGGAGGCAAAGCTGCGCGCGAGCTCGCGCGAGCGCTCGGGCGAGCGATTGACGATATGCAGCTCGGCAGGCGCGAGCGCCAGCAACGCTCCGAGCAGTCCGCGCGCGGCGCCGCCGGCGCCGAGCATCAAAACCCGCTGTCCGGCCACCGCCAGACCGAGGTTCAACGTGAGGTCGCGCACGAAGCCGACCCCGTCGGTGTTGTCGCCGCGCAGGCGCTGTCCGGTTTCGCGCACGATCGTATTGACCGCGCCGGCAACCCTCGCTCGCTCGCTCAACGTATCGATGAGCTGCAGCACCGCTTGCTTGTGCGGTACCGTAACGTTGAGGCCACAACCGCCCTGCGCGAAGAATTCGCGCACGCGCAGCGCGAGCTCGGGGCTGGGCACGTCGAGCGCCGAGTAAATCAGCGGCCGACTGCTCTGCTGTGCAAACTGAGCGTGAATCCAGGGCGAGAGGCTGTGCGCTACGGGATGGCCGATCACCGCATAGCGTTCAGGGGCCGGCGTCATGAGCTTCAAGCTCGCCGGCCAGCGCGCGGGTCGCGCTGCCGCCGCGGTGCGTCTTGTCCAGTACGCGTTGCAATTCGTCCTGCCAAAGCGTCGCGCGTGATGCGAACCCATAGGGTGGATTGACCACGAGCAGGCCCGAACCGTTCAGTCCGACGCGCGAATCGCGCGGATACAGCCACAGTTCCAGAGTCACGGCTGGTGCCTGCAGCGCTCGCTCGGCGCGCGCGAGCCAGGGCACGAGCGTGCGCTCGTCCTTGATGGGATACCACAGCGCCACCACCGCGTTGGCCGCGCGCTCCAATACGAGCTCGAGCCCCTGGAGTGCTCGATCCAGTTCGGCAGCCGGGCTCTCGTAGGGCGGGTCAATCAAGATCAGGCAGCGGCGCTCCTGTGGCGGCAGCAGCGCGCGCAGCTGCTCGTAGCCGTCGGCGCACTCCACGCGCATACGCCGCACGCCGCCGAGCGCGCGCTCCAGCGCCCGGCATTCGGCGGGCAAGAGCTCGCAGCACACACCGCGGTCCTGCAATCGCATCAGGTGGCCGGCGAGCCATGGGGAGCCCGGACAGGCATCGGGATTGCCGAGGCTACCGCGCAGTGCCTCCACGGCCTGGCAATACGCCTGCAGCTCCTCACTGTGCAACTGGGGCGCCGCGGCCAGCAGCGCTGTCAGGCCGTGTCTGGCCTCAGCGCCGTGGTGCGTATCAGGGCTCGCGAGATCGTAGCGGCCGGCTCCCGCGTGCGTATCCAGATAAAAGAAGC
Organism: Steroidobacteraceae bacterium; assembly: GCA_049513435.1. Classification (GTDB taxonomy): domain Bacteria; phylum Pseudomonadota; class Gammaproteobacteria; order Steroidobacterales; family Steroidobacteraceae; genus FEN-1191. Next base: position 7,350 of record JBEKWD010000019.1, read on the forward strand.
CCTTGTCCTTGCGCTGCATGGCCTGCAACAGCGCACACAGCGCCACGTGCTTGTGGACGTCGGCGAAATTTCCAGCATGGAAGCTGTGTCGATATTTCATCGAGGCGCTGTGCTTGCTGCGGCGCCGGGCTTTAAGCGCCCGCGACCTTCTTGGTTGCCGGCCGCAACCGCGCGGCGACCCCGGCTCGCTTGACGCTGCCTTTGGCTACCGGCTTGGACGCGCGCTTCGGGGCGGTCTTGCGCTTGGCCTTCTTCTTGGCAGGCGCGGGGGCCGCGCGTACCAGCTTGACCGGGGCGGCGCTCTTGGCCGCAAGATTGCGCGCTGCGCTGGCAGCGCTCGGCGCACCGGCCGCGCCTCCACGCCGCGCCGGCCGCCGAGCTCGAGGATTGACCGCGATCGGCGCAGGCACCGTCGTACGGGTGCGAAAGCGCCCCCGGCCGCGCTGGTGGCGTTGCGGCGCGGCCTCGAGCAGCGCCCGGCATTCCTCCAGCGTGAGGCTCTTGGGATCGCGGTCCTTGGGCGCGCGGGCGTTCTTGGCGCGGTTGGTCACATAGGGCCCGTAACGGCCATTGAGCACCTGGATATCATCGACCCCGAAGTCACGAATGATGCGATTGGCGTCGGCCTCCTGCTTGATGCGGATGCATTCGAGCGCGCGCTCCAGCGTAACCGTGTAGGGATCGTCCTTGAGCGATACATACTTCGCACCGTATTTAATGTAGGGACCGAAGCGCCCGACATTCGCGACGATCGGCTCCCCATCGGCCGTCTGACCGAGCGTGCGCGGCAGCTCGAACAATGCGAGCGCCTGTTCGGGCGTGATCGCGTCCATCTTCTGTCCCGGCCGCAAGCCTGCGAAGCGTGGCTTCTCCTCGTCATCCTTGGTGCCGATCTGCACGAACGGTCCAAAGCGGCCCATGCGCACGCTCATGGGCCGCCCGCTCACCGGATCAGGGCCCAATTCGCGTGCCTGCGCAACCTGCTCGCGCGTGACGTTCTTCTCAACGTCCTCGACCTGTTGAATGAACGGTTTCCAGAACTTCGACAACGGCACGGTCCAGGGCTCCTCGCCGCGCGAGATCGCGTCGAGCTCATCCTCCATCGCCGCGGTGAAGCCGTAATCCACGTAACTGCGAAAATGATCGGTCAGGAAACGGCACACGATCTTGCCGATGTCGGTCGCCGTGAAGCGTCGATTGTCGATCTCGGCGTAGCCGCGATCGCGCAGTGTCGAGATGATCGAGGCATAGGTCGAGGGTCGGCCGATACCGTGCTCCTCGAGCGCCTTGACCAGCGAAGCCTCGGTATAGCGCGGTGGCGGCTCGGTGAAATGCTGCTGCGGCGTAACGCTGAGCAGCCGCACGATGTCACCGGCGCTCATTGCCGGCAGCAGGTGATCATCATCGTCCTCGGTGGCTTCGTCCTGGCCTTCCTGGTAGACGGCAATATATCCGGGCGTCACCAGCGTCGAACCGTTGGCGCGCAACAGATGCCGTTCAGGGCCGTCCGGGCCGGCCAGCATATCCACGGCCACCGTATCGTATACGGCCGGGGCCATCTGGCAGGCGACGGCGCGCTTCCAGATCAGCGCATAGAGCCTGAATTGATCAGGCTCGAGCCTGTGCTCGATATCGGCTGGAATGATCGCGGCAGAAGTCGGGCGGATCGCCTCGTGCGCTTCCTGGGCGTTCTTTGACTTGGTGCGGTAGACGCGCAGCTCCTCGGCCACCGCCTCGCGACCATAGACGCGCTCGATCACCGCGCGAATCTCCTGGACCGCTTCGGCGGCCAGCGAGAGCGAATCGGTGCGCATGTAGGTGATCAGGCCCACGTTGCCCTCGCCGATATCAACGCCCTCATATAACTGCTGCGCCAGGCGCATCGTGCGTTGGGCCGAGAAACCCAGCTTGCGCGAGGCCTCCTGCTGCAGCGTGGAGGTCGTGAAGGGCGGTGCTGGATTGCGCCGGCGTTGCTTGCGATCGACTGCCAAGACCTGCAGCGCCTGCTGCGGGCCCGCGGCTGCCGTCAATTCGCGCTGTGCGCTGTGCGCGCCGGCCGCGTCGGTGAAGCTGAACTGCTCGACCTTGTGACCGCGAAATTCCAGCAGCTTGAGCGGAAATGACTGCTCGGAATGCTCGCCCTGCGAGTCGATGCTCCAGTATTCCTGCGGCACGAAGGCGGCGATCGCCTCCTCACGCTCGCAGATCATGCGCAAGGCCGGGCTCTGGACGCGGCCCGCGGACAATCCGCGGCGCACCTTCTTCCACAGCAACGGCGAGAGATTGAAGCCCACCAGATAGTCGAGCGCGCGGCGCGCCTGCTGCGCGTTGACCAGATCGAGCGAGAGCTCGCGTGGCTCGGAGATCGCGGCGCGAATGGCATTGCGCGTGATCTCGTGGAACACGACGCGGTGCACCTTGCGATGTTTGAGCTCGCCGCGCTGCTTGAGGATCTCGTAGAGGTGCCAGGCAATCGCCTCCCCCTCACGGTCCGGATCGGTTGCCAGATACAGCGCGCGCGCCTTGAGCAACGCCTTGGAGATCGACTCGAGGTGGCGCTGGTTGCGCTCGATCAGCTGGTAATTCATACGAAAGCCATCGTCCGGATCGACTGCGCCTTCCTTCGGCACGAGATCGCGCACGTGTCCATAGGAGGCCAGCACCTGAAATCCGCTGCCGAGGTATTTCTTGATCGTGCGTGCCTTGGCCGGCGATTCAACGATAACCAGATTCTCAGCCATGGCACTCCTGCGCGCGGGAGCCTAAAACGAAAAACCGCGGACGAGCCGCGGATGACTGCAAGGACCTCTGGACAGAGGTCTCAATGTGGAGCGCGATGCGGAACATCGAATACCAGATCTTCCATGCGGGCGTAGGCGTGCTCTTGGCCGGGCTGGCTCGAGAGCACCATGAGCACGACCCATTTGACTTGCTCGAGGTCCAACTCCTCGGTGTCGAGTGCCAGCAGTCGATCGATCACGATTTCGCGCTGACTCGGCGAGAGGATACCGGCGGCCTCGAGCGAGGCCAGCAGGCCGCGGCACTGCACGTCCAGGCGCGCGAGTTCTTGCGCGGCGTAGAGGCGCAGTGCGCCATTGCCATGCAGGTTCGGACGCTCGCGCACTTCGGCCAGATCAGCGAGCCAATCGAGCGCGCGCTCGACCGTGGCGCCGCCAAAGCCGGCGCTCTCCAGGTCGCGGACCAGCGTCTCGCGCTCCGCGCTCGCAGGCAGCTCCTCGAGCACATAGCGGTCGAAGACGTAGATCAGAATGTCAAAAACGCTGTGGTCCATCATCGAATCGGTCCAAAGGTGCTATCGGCCTTCCGTAAGCGAGCGCCTCAAAGGCGTACGTAGTGCCCCCCGTAGTGGGATCCGATCGCGCCCGAAAGCTCTAAATTCAACAACATGGACACGACGGACTGGATCGGGAGGCCGGTTCGTTCGACCAGCGAATCGACGCTGGCCGGCTCGAACCCGAGGGCATCTAACAGGATTTTATGGTCCTTGTCCAACCGGCCGGCCCGAAATGCGAAGGTTTCGCCGGCTCCTGCGCAACAACTATCCTCTTGTTTATCCTGACAAAATTCAAGTTCCTCGAAAATATCCTCTGCAGTTTCGACCAGTTTGGCGCCCGAGCGGATCAGGGCATGGCAGCCGCGTGTGAGCGGATTATTGATTGAGCCGGGCATCGCGAACACCTCTCGGCCCTGCTCGGCGGCCAGCCGCGCCGTGATCAGCGAGCCGCTGTGGTGCGCGGCTTCGACGACGAATGTGCCCAGGCTCAGGCCGCTGATGATGCGGTTGCGGCGCGGGAAATTGGACCGCAATGGCGCCGTGCCGGGAGGAAATTCGCTCACCAGGGCTCCCTGCTGGCCGATGCGAGCGGCCAGTGCCACATGCTGCGGCGGATAAATCTGATCCAGCCCGGTGCCGAGCACGGCCACGGTGCGGCCGCCGGCTGCGAGCGCGCCCTCGTGGCCCGCGGCATCGATGCCGAGCGCGAGCCCGCTCGTGATCGTCAGACCGCCGCGTGCCAGCGAGCCGGCGAAGCGCGCGGCGCTGAGCCGTGCGGGCGTCGTGGGCTGGCGCGCGCCCACGATGGCAAGCTGGGCGGCGTGCAAGCTCGCTACCTCGCCGCGTATATAGAGCAGCGCCGGGGCTGCCGAACATTGTGCGAGCAGTGGCGGGTAGCGATCCGAGAGCGCGTCGATCAGACCGATGCGCTCGCGCTCGATCCAGGCGCGATCGGCTTCAATGAGCCCCTGGTCTGGTGCATGTAGCCACGCGCTGGCTGCCGCTGATAGCCCGAGAGACTGCAACAGCGCGGGCGGCTCGCCCAGCAGTGCCGCCAAGCCGCTCAACGCCGCCGGCCTCGTGCCGGCTTGCTCGATCGCGGCTTGCAACTGCTGCGCGCTGAGGTCGTGGGCGCGGCCCAATACCAGTTGCAATGCCACCGCGTCCATGCAACGGCAGCATAGAGCGCGTAGCGCTTGGAGGGCGCGCGCCTTTCGCGCGTAAAGCTGTGCAAATCAGGGATTGCGCACGCGGTCGTAGACGTGAATAGGCGTCGCGTCAGTGAGGATCAACGCGTAGCTCATGTGCTCGTAAGTCTTGAACACAAGCAATGTGCCGTTGGGCTCGCTGGGCAGCGCCCGGTTCACGTGAATCAGGCAGGTGCTTTGATCCTCGATGCGCGCGCACAGATCCAGGCTCTTGGCCTGGATCTCATCGGCGGTGAGCACCGTGCCCCGATCCAGGCCGTCGCGCGAGCCGCGATTGAGCGCTACGACATCATATTGCCCCGCGAGCTCCTCGCCTTCGACCACCGCAATGACCTTACCGGCCACGGGCCTTGACGGCGGATGCGGCAGGAAATCACTGGTGATCAGCCCTTCCTCGGGCACCAGCACGTCGCCCTGCAAGGTCTCGCGGCCCGCCTGCGTGAGCGTCGCTTTCGCTACCGAGCCCGGACGCGTGAGCTGCGCGGTGCCGGTGAAGATCGCCATGTAGCCGAGTTGGCGCCCGCTGTCCGGATCACGCAGCGGCTCATCAACATGCATGACGCTGTAATGCGCGCCGGTCTCACCGTCGAGCTTCTTGATGTAGATCTCATCGCCGGTGCCGGCAACGTCGTGCTCGCCACGCAGCGCCATGACGTAGGGCGCGGCCTTGACCTCATTGCGCGAGAGCACACCAGGGCGCTCCAGGAACGCCGAAATGACGGAGTACGGGATCGTTGCAATGGCGCTCTCGAGCGGCTGGCTGCGCAGCAGCGGCTCGAGCCGCGCGGTCGATGAGAGGCTGCCGCGCACGATCTGCAGCTCGGTGCGCCCATCCTGCGCCAAGGCGATGTGCACGCTGTCGCCTGGATAGATCCGGTGCGGATTTTGAATCTGGGGGTTCACGTACCAGATCTCGGGCCACAGCCACGGATCGCGCAGGAACATGTTGGCGATTGCCCAGAGCGTATCGCCGCGTTTTACGACGTAATTCTTCGGCGCCCCAGAGCGCAGCATCGCCCCCGCATCGGGGATGACGGTCGCGGTGGCGGTCTCGGTCTCGGGCTCGGCAGGGGCAGCTGCCACAGCCTCGGTGGCGGTCTGGGGTTCGGATGCGGGCATGACATTCTCAGAGGCCGGCGGCGGCGGGGTGCTCGAGGGCTCCTCCGCGTCATGGCGCATGAATGCGCAGCCGCCCAGTGCTACGAGTGCCGCCATGAGCGTCAGGCGGGCGCCGCCTGGCAGAATGCGGCGGGCGCTGAAAATCTGTTTAAAAATCATCCCTGCAACCTCTTGGGATCGGGTAGGGCGTGGCGCCTGGCTGTTATAAACTCTGGCGCGGGAAAACGCACACCCTTCCTTGCGCACTTTGTGCACTGGTTCACGCGGCACGTCATTTGACGAGCCTTGAAATATTGTCACATTTCCCCAGGATTAAGTACTGGAGTGCACTGATGGCCCGATTGCCCATACTCGAATTCCCCGATCCCCGGCTGCGCATCCGGGCCGCGCCGGTGCGCTTGTTCGATGCCGGGTTGCGCCAGCTCATCGCCGATCTGTTCGAAACCATGTACGCCGCGCCGGGCATAGGGCTTGCGGCCACGCAGGTCGACGTGCATCGAGCGCTGCTGGTGATGGATACCAGTAGCGAGCGCAAGCAGCCGCAGGTCTACATCAACCCCGAGATCCTGGCCCGCGACGGCGTGGCGATCAACGAAGAAGGCTGCCTGTCCGTGCCTAATGTGTTCGATGAGGTCGAGCGCGCCGTGCGCGTACGCGTCAGGGCGCACACCCCGGAGGGAGCCGTATTCGAGCGCGAGCTCGAAGGCCTCGAGGCAGTGTGCCTGCAGCACGAGATGGATCACCTATCGGGCAAATTGTTCGTCGATTATCTCTCGAGCCTCAAGCGCCATCGCATCCGGCGCAAGCTTGAAAAGGAGCGC
>JBEKWD010000020.1:0-19450 GCA_049513435.1 Steroidobacteraceae bacterium
AGGCGCTCACGGTGCTGATCGGACTGTTGACGTCGCGCTCGGTGGCCGTGCGCTTCGCCTTTGGCTTGCCCTCGCTCGTCGCGGTCGTCATGAACTATGCGCGCCGCGCCGAGGCGCGCGACACCTGGCTCGAGTCGCATTTCCGCTGGCAGATCCGCACCTTCTGGTTTACCTGGCTGTGGCTGCTCGTGGTGTGGATCGTCGCGTTCCCGTGGCTGCTCATCGGTATCGGTTTCATAGTCGCAATGTTTGGCATGGCCCTGATTGGTCTGTGGGTAATCTACCGCGTGGCACGTGGCTGGCTCGCGCTGCGCGACAGCCATGCAGTGCCGCTACCGAGCTGAGGGCAGCGCACGTGCAACCCGTCAGCTCGGTGATCTCGCGTCGGCGCGCGCTCGCGGCCTGGGTCGCGCTCGCCGTGCTAGGCAGCGCCGCCCTTTCCGGTTGCGGTCAGAAAGGCGCGCTGTACCTGCCGCAAAAAAAGAAATCAAAGGTGCCCCCCGATGCAAACAATCCGGCCGCCACCGAGCCCGCTCCGGCGAGCGCTACGCCACCCGCTTCGCCCTAGATCAGATCGTCCCTGCCTTCGCCGATGCCACTGCCCGAGCGCCCGGACCTAGTTCTGATCGATGCATCGTCTTATCTTTATCGCGCCTTCTACGCTCTACCGCCGCTGACCAATAGCGCCGGGGCTCCGACCGGGGCAGTGCACGGCGTGCTCAGCATGCTGCTGAAGTTCCTGCGCGAATTCACGCCGCCGCACATCGGTGTGGTGTTCGATGCACCGGGCAAGACCTTTCGTGATGAATTATTCGCTGAATACAAAGCGCATCGACCCTCGATGCCCGATGAGCTGCGGGCGCAGACCGAGCCGCTGCTCGAGGCAGTCGATGCGCTCGGACTGCCCATGCTGCGCGTGCCGGGCGTCGAGGCCGATGATGTGATCGGCACGCTCGCTTGCCGCGCCAGCCGCAGCGGCCAGCGCGTACTGATCTCGACCGGCGATAAGGACATGGCGCAGCTGGTCGACGAGCGCGTCACGCTGATCAACACGATGAGCGGCTCGATCCTGGATCGCGCGGGCGTGAAGGCCAAGTTCGATGTGTTCCCCGAACAGATCATCGATTACCTCGCACTGGTCGGCGACAGCAGCGACAACATTCCCGGTGTCGATAAGGTCGGCCCCAAGACCGCGGCCAAGTGGCTCAACCAGTACGGCTCGCTCGATGCCCTGCTCGCGCATGCGGCCGAGATCCCGGGCAAGGTTGGCGAGAACCTGCGCTCGGGCCTGAACACGCTCGCGCTCTCGCGAGCGCTCGCGAGCATTCACACGGATCTGGATCTGCCGCTGGATGCGGCCGCTCTGCTGCGTCGCGAGCCCGATCTGCCGCGCCTGCGTGCCATCTATGCGCGCCTGGAGCTGCGCTCATTGTTGCAGCAGCTCGATGCCGCTGCCGTGGCGCTCGAGAGCACCTCGGCGTCCGCCAGCGCCGCGCCAGCACCGGCGATCGCAGCCGCGCCGGCCGATCCGGAGGCGGCACGGCTCGCGAGTCTGCCTCGCAACTACGAGACCATCACCGACTATGAGGCGCTAGCTCGTTGGTGTGAGGCGCTGCAGAGCGCGCAGCTGTTTGCTTTCGATACCGAGACCACGAGCCTGGATTACATGAACACCGAGATAGTCGGGCTCTCGTTCTGCATCACTGCCGGCCACGCTGCCTATGTGCCCCTGGCACACGATTACCCCGGCGCCCCGCCGCAACTGGAGCGCGCGCGCGTGTTGGAAACGCTGCGGCCGTTGCTCGAGAACCCGGATCGACCGAAACTCGGCCAGCACCTGAAATTTGATATGCACGTGCTCGAGAACTACGGCATCACACTGCGAGGGCAGCGCTTTGACACGATGCTCGAGTCCTATGTCTGGAACAGCACGGCCACGCGCCATGACATGGATTCGATGGCGGAGCGCTACCTTGGATTGCATACCATCCATTTCGAGGACGTCGCGGGCAAAGGCGCAAAGCAGATCAGCTTCAATGAGGTCAGCGTCGAGCGAGCCGCCGAGTATGCCGCCGAGGACGCCGACGTCACGATGCGACTGCACCAGCTGCTGTGGCCGAAGATCGAGCTCAATGATGCGCTGGCGAGTCTGTATCGCGACATCGAGCAGCCGCTGGTAGCGGTCCTGCAGCGCATGGAGCGCTATGGCGTGCGCATCGATCGCGAAACCCTGCAGGCGCAGAGCGGGGAGCTGTTGCTGCGGCTGCGCGAGCTCGAGGCCCTTGCACACCAGGAGGCCGGAAGCGCGTTCAATCTTGAATCACCGCGGCAATTGCAGCAGGTGCTGTTCGAGCGCCTTGGCCTGCCGGTACTGCGCAAGACGCCCTCGGGCACGCCCTCGACCGGCGAGGATGTGCTCGAGGAACTCGCGGTCAGCTATGCACTGCCGAAGCTGATCCTCGAGTATCGCGGGCTCGCCAAATTGCGCTCAACTTATACTGAGAAGCTGCCCGAGCAGATCGATCCAAACACCGGGCGCGTACACACCAGCTACAACCAGGCCGTGGCCGCGACCGGACGGCTATCCTCGACCGACCCGAACCTGCAGAACATTCCGATCCGCAGCACCGAGGGCCGGCGCATTCGCCAGGCCTTCATCGCCGCGCCCGGCCATTGCCTGCTGGCCGCGGATTACTCGCAGATCGAGTTGCGCATCATGGCGCACCTGTCGGGTGATGAAGGGCTGCTGCGCGCGTTTGCCGAGGACCGCGACATTCACCAGGCCACGGCCGCGGAAGTGTTTGGCGTGCCGCTCGAGCAGGTCTCGAGTGCGCAGCGCCGTTCGGCGAAGGCCATCAACTTCGGGCTGATCTACGGCATGTCCGCCTTTGGCCTCGCCCGCCAGCTCGGTGTCGCGCGCGCTGCGGCACAGAGTTTTGTCGATCTGTACTTCGCGCGCTATCCGGGCGTGCGCCGCTACATGGAGGCCACGCGCGAGCAGGCGCGGCGCGATGGCTACGTCGAGACGGTCTTCGGGCGCCGTTTGTTCCTGCCCGATATTCGCTCACGCAACCGCGCCATGCAGCAGTACGCCGAACGCAGTGCCATCAACGCGCCGATGCAGGGCAGCGCGGCGGACATCATCAAACGCGCTATGATCACGGTAGATCAATGGTGTCAGGATGAAGGCGTGCCGGCGCGACTCATCATGCAGGTGCACGACGAGCTGGTGCTCGAAGTGCGCACGGATTTCGTGGCCGAGGCCACGCTTGCAGTCGGCACACGCATGGCCGCGGCCGCGCAGCTGGCCGTGCCGCTCAAAGTAGAGCTCGGCAGCGGCGCGAACTGGGATGAGGCGCATTGATGGAACTGACGGCACGCTGGCCGATCAAACAACAAACAACGCTCGAGGTGCACATGTCGTACAAACCAGCGCCGGCTTTGCTGGCAATTGCATTGCTCGGTGTTGCCGGCCTCTGCCACGCCGACAACGGCTTTTACATCGGCGGCTCGCTCGGCGATTCCATGCAGCAATTCGATGACAGCACTTTCGATGTGCATTCCACCACGACTGGCTACAAATTCGCCGCCGGCTGGCGGCCACTGAGCGTGTTCGCGACCGAGCTGGACTACACCAATTTCGGTCGCGCTTACGGCGGCTTCGACTATGCCGATACCGACGGCGTGGGTCTGTTTGCGCTCGGCTTCCTGCCGATTCCGGTGGTGGACCTATACGGCAAGCTCGGGGTGGTGGACTGGCGCACTGATGCGCAATCGCCCTTTCTTGGATTTCACCGCACTGGCACGGATCTGGGCTATGGCTTGGGCGCCGGCACGAGCTGGGGCAGCATCGGCGCGCGCGTCGAATATGAACGCTATGAAGTCCAGCATGCGAACGACATGGGACTGGCTTCGGTAGGATTAGTTTGGACTTTTTTTTAAGTGAGACCGCGTACGGTGCGAGGCCATCATTAAAAAATGCCTGAAATTTGTTACAGAAATGCGTGAAGAAATGAATTTGAAATTAAATAAATTTAATTCACCAATCAGGCTTGAACTTCCACGCCTGAGCGCACACTAACTAAGAGAGTGCATTGCACTCCCCGCTTCCCTCCCTAGGCGGGTCGAAATCCGGCGCGTAGAGACCCGCGTCGGATTTGCTCTGGCCCCGATAGTCACCCCAAAGGACTATCGGGGCTTTCTTTTTTCAGCCACGCGTCGAGCTGGGCACGCGCCGCCTCCAGACCCAGGCCGCTGCGCGCGGAAAATAACTGTGCCGAGCCGATGCCCTGCAGATGCGCGAGGGTCTCACGCAGCAGTGGCTCGCTCTGGGCATGCTGCAGTTGATCGGCTTTCGAGAGCAGCACATGTACGGGCCGAGCGATGCGGCGTGCCCACGAGAGCAACTGCTCGTCGCTGTCCATGATGCCGCGGCGCGCATCCACGACGAGCAACAGGCCGCGCAGCGACTGCCGTGGCGCCAGCTCCTCGATCAGCGCGCCCCACCCCGCACGCTCGGAGCGTGGCCCGTGCGCGTAACCGTACCCCGGCAGATCGATCAGGCGTGCGCCGGCCGCGAGCTCGAAGAAATTCACCAGCCGCGTGCGGCCCGGTGTCTTGCTGCTGCGCGCGAGGCTGCGGCGCGCGGTGATCGCATTGATCGCGCTGGACTTGCCCGAGTTGGAACGCCCGACGATGGCCACTTCAGCGCCCACATCGGGCGGGAACTGGGCCGCGGCGGCGGCGCTGAGCATAAAACGCGCTTCGGGATAGGCGCTCAATCGCGTACTCGTGGCCGCGCAAGGGCGCAGCGGCCGCTATCGGGTTGAATGATCGCGCCGAGCCGTAGTGTACAATTCATGGATCCCATTGCCTGCAAAGTACAAAAGCCGCCTTCCGAACGGAGCTTCAGTGCGTATGAGTCGAATGAGCCTGTGGGTAAGTTTTGTTCTGTGTCTCTGCGCCGCACCATTATCGCTGGCCGAAGGCTCGGCGGAAGCCGGCGTCGCTAAAAGCGCGACCTGCGCGGCCTGTCATGGCCCCAATGGCAACAGCGCCAATCCTTTGTGGCCTTCGCTCGCCGGGCAAAATGCGGCCTACCTTGGCGCGCAGCTCAAGAGCTTTCGCTCGAGCATTCGCATCAACAGCCAGGGCGTCATGACCGGCATCGCCACCCCCCTGAGTGATCAGGATATCGAGGATCTCGCGCTCTATTATTCGCAGCAGACGCCGGCGGGCCTGGAGGCGGATCCGTCCACCTGGAAGAACGGCGATAAGCTCTATCGTGGCGGGGACCGCGCGCGCAAGATTCCCGCCTGCGTTGCCTGTCATGGGCCCGTCGGGCTTGGGAACCCGGAAGCGGGCTGGCCGGCACTGCGCGCGCAGCACGCCGAGTACGTGGCCAAGCAGCTGGGCGATTACGCGGCTGGCCAGCGTTATACCCGCAACAGCAAGGGCGAGAGCCAGGGCGGTAACGATGCGCTCATTATGGATACGATCGCCGCGCAATTATCGACCGACGACATGCATAACCTGGCCTCCTACGTGCAGGGCATGCGCTAGCCGATGAGGCAACCGACCGCATTGATCCTGCTGGTGATGAGCCTGGCGGCCTGTGCGCGCGAAAACCCCGCCGCGCCGGCATCGGGCGCTGCGAGCCCGAACCCGACCCTCGCCGCCCCAGCCACTGCAGCCAGCGCAACGCCGGCCCCGGCACATGCCGCGGGCGATCCACCGGCTCGAGCGCGCTCGAGCGCATCGCGGCGCTGCCCAGTGCAGGTCAGTTGCCTGCGGGCAAATGGGTCCCGGGCACAAACTACAAGGTTATCGCGCCGGCTCAGCCCACTGATGCGAGTCCCGGCAAGGTGGAGGTCATCGAGATGTTCTGGTATGGCTGCCCGCATTGCTTTGCGCTCGATCCGATCATCGAGAGCTGGCGCAAGAACAAAGCGCCCTATATTGAATTCGTGCGCGTTCCGGTCATGTGGGGCGAGGCGCATCGCGCGCATGCGCGCCTGTTTTATACCTTGCAGGCGCTGGGCAAGCTCGAGGAGCTGCACGCCGCGGTGTTCAACGAGATCCAGAGCACGGGCGATTCGCTCTATGTGCAGGGCGACGAGCAGGGCACACAGCGCGTGCAGGTACAGTTCGCCAGAACCCATGGCGTCGACCCCACGGAGTTCCTCAAGGCCTATAGCTCCTTTGCCGTACAGACCAATTTGGAAAAGGCGGATGAGCTCGAACGTCGCTACAAAATCGACGCGGTACCCACGTTCGTGATCGACGGCAAGTACGAAACCGACGTCGCGCAGGCGGGGGGGCAGGAAAATCTGGTGCAGTTGATCAATGACCTCAGCGCGAGCGAGAAGCGGCACTGAGCACAGTCGTGTTCCGGCGCGTGCGTGCTTGCGGTACCCTTGCGCGCCGCGCCGCGCCCGTAGCTCAGATGGATAGAGTGGCAGCCTCCGAAGCTGCAGGTCGTGGGTTCGAATCCCGCCGGGCGCGCCAGATTCGTAACGCCAGGAGCGCCCTGGACCCCGCGGGTCGACAAAGTAGTTTAGACTATGAACACGTGGCCCGGTCGAGCATCGATCCAGCTATGTCATTGTTTTTAGTACGCTTTCAAGCCTCAGTAGCATCGAGCCGCCGTGGCAGACGACAGGTCGTGGACCCCAGAGCGGTAAGCAGCCGCCAACAAGGGCCCGATCGTTCTGGCAAGGGAGACAGAACTTTGGGCGCGGCCAATACGGTACCGACTTCGCGAGCACGCGCGCGCGCCAGCGATCTGCAGACGTCGGCGTTGCTGCCGCGCTCTGCGCTCGAGAGCATCGCGCCGGATGCGAAACTGCTGCCCGGTTTTGCGCTCGAGGAGGCGCCAGCGCTGCGCGAGCAATTGCAGGAAATGCTGGCCATCAGTCCGTGGCGCCACATGCACACGCCAGCGGGCCAACGCATGTCGGTCGCCATGACGAACTGCGGCCGCGTCGGCTGGATCTCCGACCGCGCGGGTTACCGCTACCAGAGTATCGATCCGCACAGCGGCCACCCCTGGCCGCAGTTGCCCCTCGGCTGGTGTCAGCTCGCGACACGCGCCGCGGCGCGCGCCGGCTTCGAGCGCTATGAGCCCGACATGTGCCTGATCAACCGCTATGAGCCGGGCGCGCGGCTGAGCCTGCATCAGGATCGCAACGAGCGCGACCTCAGCGCGCCCGTGGTGTCGGTGTCCCTTGGCCTGCCCGCGCTGTTTGTGTTCGGCGGCCTGCAGCGCGAGCACCCCACGCAGCGCATTGGCCTCTTCCACGGCGACGTCGTAGTCTGGGGCGGTGCCCAGCGACTCGCTTTCCATGGTGTGCAGCCATTGGCGGATGGTGAGCATCCGGTGACCGGCCGCTGCCGCATCAATCTGACATTCCGTCGGGCCCTTTAGGAGCGCCGCTTGTCCAAACAGGATTCTCAGTTCATCAACTATTTCGCGCTGGTGATCGGCGTTCTGGTGGCCATCAGCCTGCTACTGCTGGCGCTCGCGCGCAGTGTCGCCGAACGCACCCAAGCGGCGGCCGTCTATACGGACCCCAGCTATGTGCACAGCGTGCAGGAGCGCCTGGAGCCGTTCTCACACGAGGCGGTCGCCGGCCATGACAACAGCGCCTTTGCGATCAAGGCACCGGCCGGGGCGGGCCCGGCGACCGCGCTGAGCGTTCCGAAGGACGGCAAGGGGCTGTTCGATGCCGTGTGCAGTGCCTGTCACGGCACAGGCATCGCCGGAGCGCCCAAGGCGGGCGACAAGTCGGCCTGGGCGCCGCGCATTGCCGAGGGCAAGCCGACGCTCTATCAGCATGCGCTCAATGGCTACAACGGCAAAACCGGAATCATGCCAGCCAAGGGCGGCCGCACCGATCTGCCCGACGATCTGATCAAACAGGGCGTCGACTATATGCTCTCGCTCGCCAAGTGAGGGCTGCCTCCTAGCTCGATGAGGGCGGCGGCACATCCAGCGCGCGGCGCAATTGCACGGCCTCGGCCAAATGCGCGGCCTCGATCGTCTCGCTGCCCGCCAAATCCGCAATGGTTCGGCCCAAAGCCAGCAATCGATGCACGCCCCGGCCTGAGAGCGCGAGGCGCTGCGCACTGCGGCGCAGGAGTTGCTCGGCGCCTGATGGCAACGCGCAGCAGGAGCGCAGTTGCGCGGCACTCAGCCGCGCGCTGAGACAACCCGAGCGCTGCAGACGCCAGCTCCTGGCGCGCAGCGCCTGCGCTGCCGGCTCACCACTCGCCGCGAGTTGCGCCCCAGCCCGGTGCGAGATCGCCTCGGTGAGCTCCTCGGCTGCCAGGCGTGGTATCTCGATACGAATATCGATGCGATCGAGCAGCGGACCAGAGATGCGCTGCCGGTAACGCTCGATTCGCGACGGGCTGCAGCGGCAGGATTGCGCCGGATCTCCCAGATGTCCGCAGGGGCACGGATTCATCGCGGCGATGAACTGGAACTGCGCCGGCAGCTCGATGCGCGCGGCCGCGCGCGCGATCGTGATCAGGCCGGTCTCCATGGGCTCGCGCAGCGATTCGAGCACACGCCGATCGAACTCAGGCAGTTCATCGAGGAACAATACGCCGCAATGTGCGAGGCTGATCTCGCCGGGACGGATCTGCGGACCGCCGCCGACGATCGCATTGGCCGAAGCCGTGTGATGCGGCGCGCGAAATGGCCGCACCGTCCAGCCTCGCGCATCGAGCTTATGGCCGGCCATGGAGGCCACGCTCGCGACCTCGAGCGCCTCACTGGCCGATAGCGGCGGCAACAGCGCCGGCAGACGCGCGGCCAGCATGCTCTTGCCGCTGCCGGGGGGTCCGACCATGAGCAAACTGTGGCCGCCGGCCGCTGCGATGATCAGGGCGCGCTTGGCCTGCCAGTGCCCCACGACATCGGCAAGTGTGTGCGCTGCGAGCGCTGCTGGTGCTGCCGCACCCTCGGCCGCCTCCCGTGCCCGCGAACTGGCGCGCTCGCCGCCGGCAATGGCGCAGCTGGAATCGCTCTGCGCCAGTCGCAGCGTGGCGGCGCGCAGATCAAGGACACCATACGCGGTTGTATGCCCGCTCAAGCGGGCTTCCTCGCCATTTGTCTGCGGCACGATCAACGCGTGACCTGCACTGCGTGCATGCAGCGCCGCGAGGAAGATGCCGCCGACCGGCTTGAGCTCGCCGGCCAAGCCGAGCTCGCCATAGCATTCGAACTGCCAGCGCGCGGCGGCGCGCACCTGTCCACTAGCCACCAGCAGCGCCAGGGCGATCGGCAGGTCGAAGCGTCCGCCGTGCTTGAGCAGCTCCGCGGGCGCCAGGTTGACCGTGATGCGGCCCGCGGGAAATTGAAAGCCCGAACTCAGGATCGCGGCGCGCACGCGCTCTCGGCTCTCACGCACGACCGGCGCGGGCAAGCCGACGATGCTGAAGCTCGGCAGGCCAGCGCCCAGGTGAGCCTCGACCTGCACGAGCGGCGCATCGAGCCCGAGCTCAGTGCGACTCAGCACTCGCGCAACGCTGACGGCGCCGCCCACGACAATCGGACGGCTGCGATCAGTCGGCGCGTGTTAGCCGCTGCTCGAGCTCGGCCAGGCGCCGCTCGAGCTCCTCGACCCGCGTGCGCGTGCGCTCGAGCACGCGCGTCTGCACGTCAAACTCGGCGCGTGTGGTGAGTTCGAGCTTGCCAAGAGCCGACTGCAGCACCGCGCGGAAATTACTCTCGATGTCCCGGCGCATGGTTCGCGCGGCCTCGGGCAGCTCCTCGATGAGGCGCTTAACGATGTCATCGATGCGCATATTCTCCATATTGCTGCTCCTCGAACTGGACGATAGGATCCGGATCAGACTTGGTGCACCGAAATCGGGCGGCCGCGACGCCAGGGTAGCGAATTTGATCCATCGCTGCCCCTGCTTGACGCTAAAGGGGCTGAAAATGCCGTTATTGGTCGTGGCATGTTTTCTGCACCGTAACGGCGGTGGGGACCCCCGAGAAAGGCTAAAGGATAAGCGCGCCGACAGGTCCACCGCTGCCGGGATTCAAGGCTCGAATATTGCGAAATGCACATCATGAAAATGATTACCGCTGTCGTGCGGCCTTTCAAGCTGGACGAGCTGCGGCAGGCGATCGCGCAACTGGGCGTTCAGGGCGTCACGGTCACCGAGGTATACGAAGCGCAATTCGGACCGCGGGCCAAGATCGAGATTGCAGTGGATGATGGCATCGTCGAGCCTGTGCTCGAGGCCATCGCCAATATCGCGCGCACCGGGCGTACCGGTGATGGCCGCATATTCGTGGGTGAGCTCGAACAGGCCATCCGCATACGCACGGGTGAGACCGGCTCGGCGGCCACCTGAGCATCGGTTGATCTGACAAGGAGCCGCGCTTCATCATGCAGGCAATGACGGGAACGATGCATTATCGGCGTGCGCACGCGCGCGCTGTACCCGGCGCGCTTGCCGCCCTGATCCTGATGCTACTTGCGACGCTGTGCCCGAGCAGCTGCTGGGCGCAAGAGGCAGCGGTTGCGGCCGCCGCTGCAACCGCCACGACCGCGGCAACGCCGGCCCCGACCGAGCCGACGATCGTGAAATTCTCGGATATCAACTCCGGGGATACGGCATGGATGCTGGCCTCCAGTGCACTCGTGCTCATGATGACGATTCCCGGCCTGGCGCTGTTCTACGGCGGCATGGTTCGCAAGAAGAACATCCTCGCCACGTTGATGCAGAGTTTCGCGATCGCCTGCCTGGTGACCGTGCTGTGGTGGGCCGTGGGCTATTCGATCGCGTTTACTCCGGGCAGCACAGCGTATCTGGGCGGCTTCGGACGCGTATTTCTCAATGGCATGGTCTACATGCACGATGCGATGCGCCTGAGCGTCTCACATTTGGGTACGACGATTCCCGAGACCGTCTACTCGATGTTTCAGCTGACCTTCGCGATTATCACGCCTGCGCTGATCTGCGGCTCCTTTGCCGAGCGCATGAAGTTCTCGGCGATGCTCTGGTTCATGGGCATTTGGTCGCTCGTGGTGTATTGCCCGATAGCACATTGGGTCTGGGAGCCCTCGGGATGGCTTGCGGTCAAGGGTGTGCTCGACTTTGCCGGCGGCACGGTCGTGCATATCAATGCGGGTATCGCGGGTCTGGCCACCGCGCTGGTGCTCGGTAAGCGCCAGGGCCTGGGCAAGGAATCGATGGCGCCGTCCAACCTGACACTGACCGTGATCGGTGCCTCACTGCTGTGGATCGGCTGGTTCGGTTTCAATGCCGGCTCTGCCGTGGCCGCCGATGGTCGCGCCGGCATGGCGATGCTGGTCACGCAGATCGCCACCGCGGTGGCGGCGCTGTCGTGGATGTTCACCGAGTGGATCTTCAAGGGCCAGCCGAGCGTATTGGGAATCGCCTCGGGGGCCGTCGCGGGACTGGTGGCGATTACTCCGGCCTCCGGTTTTGTCGCCCCGAACGGCGCGGTGATCATCGGGCTTGCCGCGGGCGTGATTTGCTACATCGCCTCAACTTCGGTCAAGCGCGCCCTCGGCTATGATGATTCGCTCGACGCGTTTGGCGTGCACTGCATCGGCGGCATCGTCGGGGCGCTGTTGACCGGCGCGCTCGCGAGCAAGGAGATCTGTGGCAGCGATGGCTCCGTGCTCACCCAGCTCTGGGGCGTGGGCTCCACGCTGATCTACGGCTTCATCATGAGCCTGATCATCCTCAAGCTCATTGATGCGACAATAGGATTGCGCGTCTCACCCGAGGAAGAGCGGCTCGGACTTGACATTGCGATGCACGGCGAGAGCCTCGAATAGAGCCAGCGGGTGCCGCGGCGCGAGGGACTGTCCCGACTGGGCGGCGGTACGCGCCCCGGGGCATTTCTTCTGTGACGCAATTCACCACACCGCGTTAAAGTATGGTCCGATACTACGCTCTCCGCAGGAGACGTACCGATGCGCCGTGCCGCTGCGATAGCCGTCCTCATTTCGTTGCCACTGATCCCGGCACTGGCCGATGTCTATCGGTCTGTCGATCCCCAGGGGCACGTGCAGTACAGCGATACACCGACCCCGGGTGCGGAATTGATTCGTTTGCATAACGTGCCGCCCACCAGCCTGCCAAACCAGGGTACGTCCTCCAGCAATGTGCCGGCGACCGCCGCCAACGCATCCGCGGGCGCCACGCCTGCGTCAATCGCTGCCTCGGCGCCAAAATCCTCGGACCCGGCCCAGGCGCAACTCGCGCAGCAAGCCGCGAAGCAGGCGCTGGACAAGGATCTCGCGGTAACGCGCGCCGATCAGTGCAAGACGGCGACCGATAACTACAATGGAGCCGTGCAGGCGCGCCGCATCTACAAAACCGGCCAGGACGGCGAGCGCCAATACCTGACCGATGAGGAGGCTGACCAGCAGCGCCTGGGCCTGCGCATGGCGATGGACAACGCCTGCGGTACCACGCCCTAGTCGAGGCTCGATACACGCACGAGGTGCGCGCGCGCACCGCAACGCCGCTGATCGCCGATCGGTTATGCTGCCGGCCATGCGCATCGATTTCACCAAGATGCATGGCCTCGGTAATGATTTTCTCGTGCTCGATCTGCCCGCCGAAGCCCCACTGCCCACTAGCGCGCAATGGCGCGCCTTATCAGATCGACATACCGGCGTGGGCTTCGATCAGGCGCTGGTGTTGCAGCCGGCACGCCGTGCGGGCACCGATGCGTTCTTCCGCATCTTCAATGCCGATGGCTGTGAGGTCGAGCAATGCGGCAATGGCGCGCGCTGCGTCGCGGCGCTGTTGCACCAGCGCGGCCGCAATGGCAGCGATACGCTGACGATCGATACTACCGGCGGACTGTTGCGGGCGCGAGTGCTCGACAGCGATCGCGTCATGGTGGAGCTCGGCGTACCGAACTTCGATCCCAAGTCGCTGCCGTTCGAAGCGCTTGAGCGCAGCGCGAGCTACACACTGAACGTCGGCGGCGAGCGCATCGAGATCGGTGCGGTCTCGATCGGCAATCCGCATGCGGTATTGCGCGTGCCGGCGATCGAGAACGCACCCGTGGAGCGTATCGGTTCGGCGCTGCAGGCCGATGCGCGCTTTCCGCGGCAGGTAAACGTCGGCTTCATGCACGTGCTCGACGCTGCACGCATATCATTGCGCGTCTATGAGCGCGGCGTAGGCGAGACACTGGCGTGCGGCTCGGGCGCGTGCGCCGCGGTCGCCGTGGGGCGGCAGCGCGAATGGCTCGCGTCGGACGTTGAGGTGCGTGTGCGCGGCGGCGTGTTGAGCGTACACTGGGACGGACCAGGCCACGCGGTCTGGCTGACGGGCCCGGCGCAGCGAGCATTCGAGGGGCGCGTTGAAGTCTGAATGCGCGCCAGAGTAGATATGGGAGAGACAGGATGACGAGCAATCAGGTGCGCGGCATTCCAGCGGAGACCACCGACGAGCAGCTCGTGGTCCAATTCCTGCAGCATCACCCCGATTTTTTTGAGCGCCACCCGCAACTGCTCGCGCGCATGCGCCTGCAGCACCCGCGCAACGCCTCGACGATCTCGCTGATCGAGCGCCAGGTGGAGGTACTGCGCGAGCGCTACCAGGCACAGGAGCGCAAGCTCGCAGAGTTCGTGCGCGTGGCGCGCGTGAATAACGTGCTGGCCGACAAGGTGCATCGCTTCACGCGCCGACTGCTGTGCACGAGCACCCGTGCGCAGGCCATCACGCAGCTTGAAGCGAGTCTGCGTGAGGACTTCGAGACCTATCACGCGCTGCTGGCGCTCGCGTGCGTTGGCGAACCGGAGGCGAACGAAGCCGCCCGATTCGTACGCAATGTGGCGGCCGAGGATCCGAGCTATCGCAGCTTCGACAGCCTGTTCGCGACCTGCAAACCGCGCTGCGGCCAGATTCGCGATAGCCAGCGCGAGTTTCTGTTCGGTGCGGAAGCGCCGAACATCGGCTCGGTGGCGCTGATCCCGCTCGGCGGGCAGCCACCGCTCGGCCTGCTGGCCCTTGGCAGCGTCGAGCGCGATCGTTTCCATCCGGGCATGAGCACGGAGTTTCTCTCGCGCATGGGCGAGCTGATCACCGACGCACTGGCGCGGCCTTAAGAAGCCGGTGAGCCCCGAGGCTCTGCAGTGGCTCGAGCGCTTTGAGCGCTTCATGGCCACTGAGCGGCGGCTGTCTGTGCATACGGTCACCGCTTACCGGCGCGATCTGCGCGCGCTGCAGGACTGGTGCGAGCGCAACGGCGTTGACCAATGGGATGCGCTCGATCATCAGCATGTGCGCCGCTTCGCCGCGCAAAGCCATGCGCGCGGTCTGCAGGGCCGCAGCATCCAGCGCCGGCTCGCCGCCTTGCGAACTTTCTTCGGCTTCCTGTTGCGCGAGGGCGCACTCAAGCGCAATCCGGCGCTCGAAGTACCCAGCCCAAAAGCCTCCAGGCGCTTGCCGCAGACGCTGGATGTGGATCAGATGGCGCGCCTGCTGGCGCTCGAGCCCGGCGATGCGCTGGCGGCGCGCGACCTGGCGCTCATGGAATTGTTGTATTCGAGCGGTCTGCGGCTCGCCGAGCTGACCTCGCTGCGGCTCAAGGATCTGGACCTTGCCAGCGCGAGCGTGCGCGTGCTGGGCAAGGGTCGCAAGGAGCGCATCTGTCCGGTCGGCTCCAAGGCGATTGCAGCGCTGCGCGTGTGGCTCGCGCAGCGCGGCGCACTCGTGCGCTCGGGCGTCGAGAACGTGTTTATTGCCCGCCACGGCGGCCCCCTGGGGACCCGTGCGGTGCAGCTGCGCGTGGCCGCGCGAGCCCGCGCGCAGGGCCTGGCGCAGCCGGTGCATCCGCACTTGTTTCGGCATTCATTTGCAACCCATCTGCTTGAATCCAGTCGCGATTTGCGCGGCGTACAGGAGCTGTTGGGACACGCCAACATCAGCACGACTCAGGTCTACACCCACCTTGATTTCCAGCATCTTGCCCGCACATACGATCAGGCCCACCCTCGCGCCAAACGCCGCGGTTGAGCCACCACAATGCGCGAGCATTTCGATCCCCACTCCACAACGATTCTGGCCGTACGCCGCGATGGCTCGATCGCCCTCGGCGGCGACGGGCAGGTCACGCTCGGCAATACCGTCATGAAGGGCAATGCGCGCAAGGTGCGTCGGCTCTCGAACGGCAAGGTGCTTGCGGGTTTCGCCGGCGGCACCGCGGATGCATTCACGCTGTTCGAGCGCTTCGAAGGCAAGCTCGAGAAATATGGCAATCTGACCCGAGCGGCCATTGAGCTGGCCAAGGACTGGCGCGCCGATCGCTATTTGCGTCGCCTCGAGGCCCTGCTGCTCGTGGGCGATCCGCAGAGTCTGTTCATCGTCTCGGGCAACGGCGATGTGATCGAGCCCGAGTACTCAGCGGTCGCGATCGGCTCGGGCGGCCCGTTCGCACAGGCCGCCGCGCGCGCCCTGACCGAGAATACCGAGCTCGATGCGCGCACGATCGTCGAGCGCGCGCTCGGCATTGCGGCCGACATCTGCATCTACACCAACCGCAACCTGGTCGTCGAGGAATTGCGTGCATGACTCCGCAGGCGATTGTGCAGGAGCTCGACAAGCACATCGTCGGGCAAGCCGCGGCCAAGCGCGCCGTGGCGATCGCGCTGCGTAACCGCTGGCGCCGCATGCAGGTGCAGGAGCCTTTGCGTCAGGAGATCACGCCCAAGAACATCCTGATGATCGGCCCAACCGGCGTGGGCAAGACCGAGATCGCGCGCCGTCTCGCGCGCCTGGCCCAGGCCCCGTTCGTGAAGGTCGAGGCCACGAAATTCACTGAAGTCGGCTATGTCGGTCGTGAGGTCGATTCCATCATCAAGGAGCTCGCCGATGTGGCGGTCAAGATGACGCGCGAGGTCGAGCTGGCTCGCGTGCGCGACAGCGCACGCGACGCGGCCATCGAGCGCGTGCTCGACGCGTTGCTGCCCAAGCCGCGCATGCTCGGCTTCTCGACCGATGAGCCGGCACAGCCGCGCGACGCCGAGACGCGCGCCAAATTGCGCGACCTGCTCACGCGCGGCGAGCTCGACGATCGCGAGGTGGAAATCGAGGTGCGCTCCTTCGGCGGCGTCGACATCATGGCGCCCCCGGGCATGGAGGAAATGCAGCAGCAGTTGCAGTCGGTATTGTCCAATCTTGGCGGCAATCGCACGCGCACGCGACGCGTCAAGGTGCGCGAGGCCCTCAAGGTCATGCTCGACGAGGAGGCCGGCAAGCTCATCAACGAAGAGGAGCTCAAGACGCGCGCGCTGAGCAACGCCGAGCAGAACGGCATCGTCTTCATCGACGAAATCGACAAGATCGCGCGCCGCCAGGAGACCATCGGTGCGGATGTCTCGCGCGAGGGCGTGCAGCGCGACCTGTTGCCGCTGGTCGAAGGCTGCAGCGTCAACACCAAGTACGGTTCACTGAAGACCGATCACGTCCTGTTCATCGCCTCAGGGGCGTTTCACATGTCCAAGCCCTCGGACCTCATCCCGGAATTGCAGGGCCGTTTTCCGATCCGCGTGGAACTCGACTCGCTCACCGTCGAGGATTTTGTGCGCATACTGACCGAGCCCGACGCCTCACTGACGGCGCAGTACCGGGCATTGCTGGGCACGGAGCAATTGAGCGTCGAGTTCACCGGCGATGGCGTGCGGCGCATCGCCGAGATCGCGCATCAGGTCAATGAGCGCACCGAGAACATCGGCGCGCGCCGCTTGCACACGGTCATGGAACGGCTGCTCGAATCAGTATCGTTCGAAGCCAGTGGGCGCGACGCGACGAGCCTGCGTGTGGACGCGGCCTACGTCGATCAGCATCTGGGCGCGCTGGCGAAGGATGAGGATCTGAGCCGCTATATTCTTTAAAGGCGCGGCCCGCGCGATCAGCTGCGCACTCACTTCTTGGTCGGGGCTCGCTTGGCGGCCGGTTTGTTCTTGTCCGGGTCCTTTGGCCGGCTCTTGCCAAAGGAGCCACGATAAATCTTGCCCCGCCGCGTCTTGCGATCGCCTTTGCCCACGTACTCGTCTCCCGCCTAAACGCGCTGTAGTCAAGCGCGCGCGCAGTCTATGGATTCTGGCCTGCGCGCGCAAACGGCTCAGGGCTTGCTCTGGCTTCCAAATATCAACAGCGCCGCGCCAGCCACGATCGCGCCGACGCCGACCCAATCGGGCACGTCGATGCTCTTGGTGTTCGACACGGCCAGGTGCAGCGAGCCGATATCGGTCGCGTGGGTTTCCCGGGTATAGCTGAAGCGATGGTAGATCAGCCCGAGCACACCACCGACGATGAGCAGCAAGGCCAAGACTTTTAATGCATTCACGCTGCGATCCTCCTCTATTGGACCGCCGCAGTGTAGCAGCGAGCCGTCAGCGTCGTCTGATTCGAACTTTCGGCAGCGTTGGGCTGTGCCGCGCCCCGGCGTCAGCCGAAGCGCACGGCCTCCTGCACGAGCTGGCACATCGAGCGGGCCCGGTCGCGGGCCTGCTCGATGCTCGGTGCCAGCGCGAGGGTCACGCCCATGCGGCGCCGACCGCGCACCTCAGGCTTGCCGAACAGACGCAGCGCCGTATCGGGCTCGGCCAGCGCTCGCTCCAGATCGCCGTAACGAATGTCCAGCGAGTCGCCCTCGATCAGCAATGCACAGGATGCGGCCGGTCCGCGCTGTCGTATCAGCGGTACCGGTAGCCCCAGGATCGCGCGCGCATGCAATGCAAACTCCGACAGATCCTGCGAGATCAGCGTGACGAGGCCGGTGTCGTGCGGCCGCGGCGAGACTTCGCTGAAATACACGCTCTCCCCGGCGATGAACAATTCCACGCCGAAGAGGCCATGGCCGCCGAGGTTTGCGGTCACGGCCCGCGCGATACGCTGCGCTTGCGCCAGCGTCGAGGCGCTCATGGGCTGCGGCTGCCAGGATTCGCGATAATCCCCGTCGACCTGCAGATGGCCAATCGGCTCGCAGAAGCTCGTGCCGTCCCGATGTCGCAGCGTCAGCAACGTGATCTCGTAATCGAACTGCACCCAGCCCTCGACGATCACGCGCCCGCCGCCGGCCCGCCCGCCGCGCTGCGCGTACTGCCAGGCCTGCTCGATCTGCGATGCGTCCCGGATGACGCTCTGACCCTTGCCCGATGAGCTCATGACTGGTTTGATCACGCAGGGCAGGCCCAGCTCACCGATCGCCGCTCGATAGGCGCTCTGGCTGTCCGCAAAACGATAAGGCGAGGTCTGCAGCCCGAGCTCTTCGGCTGCAAGTCGCCGTATACCCTCGCGATCCATGGTCAATCGAACCGCGCGCGCCGTCGGAATAATGCGATAGCCCTCGGCCTCCAGCTCGAGCAACTCCGCGGTCGCGATGGCTTCGATTTCAGGAACGATCATGAGCG
Organism: Steroidobacteraceae bacterium; assembly: GCA_049513435.1. Lineage (GTDB taxonomy): Bacteria > Pseudomonadota > Gammaproteobacteria > Steroidobacterales > Steroidobacteraceae > FEN-1191. Next base: position 18,429 of record JBEKWD010000020.1, read on the forward strand.
GTCGTTCCTGCTGCACGAGCGCGCGCAACGCGCGCGCATCGAGCATATCGATCACATGTGCCCGGTGCGCCACGGCCATGGCCGGCGCACCGGCGTAGCGATCGACCGCGATCACTTCGCAGCCGTAGCGCTGCAGTTCAATCACGACTTCCTTGCCGAGCTCACCGGCGCCCAGCAGCATCACGCGTGTGCCCGAAGGCGACAGAGGCGTACCGATTATCATTGCTGCTTAAGTCTAGAACGTATCCTCTGCCGGATGCAGCCGGCGCTCGACGCGGCTGCGATGGACCAGGCCGCGGACCCTCGCCCGGCTCGCTGATTCGCTTTCCAATACCACCAGATGCCCGACGCTGGCGCCTGCGAAGATCTCCAGCAGATCAGCGACCCGCGATGCCAGCATGGTCTGCCAGTCAATCGCCGGCATCTGCGAGGCAGGCGTCATGCACTCGGCCACGCATTGTGCCGCCGTGCCATGCATATCCTCGGCGGTGACGAGGCCCACGACGGTGAGCTCGCGCGCGACCAGGAAGGCGCGCACTCCGGATCTGAACATCTCGTCAAGCGCCGCGCTCAGCGTGCAATCCTCGGCCACCGTGAGCGGCGGATCGGAAAGGAAATCGGTCATTGCACGCACAGCCGGATCATGGACCCTGAGCAGGCGATGCTCCGCGGGCGAGCGCCGTACGGCGCACTGCGCAGCAGGCCGGCGTGCTGCCAGCAGGTACGGTCGGTGCATAGGGACTCCTTATTCTCGCAGCTGGACCTGAAAGTGACGGCCCGCGAGCAACGAAGTTCACCTCATTAGCGATCCTTCACGAGTTGTTCATGTAAGCGTCATCCGCGCTGCTCAGGGCCGATCAAGAAATGCGCTGATGATCGGATTGAGCCACTCGGCCCGACCCGAGAAGGTCGCATGATCGGTGCCAGGAAGAACGCACAGCTCAGCCTGCGGCAGCGCGCGGTAAATCTCGAGCGTGTGCTCGAGCCGGATCGCATCGCGATCCCCGGAGATCACCAGTACC
>JBEKWD010000021.1:0-13418 GCA_049513435.1 Steroidobacteraceae bacterium
TGCGGGGCATCGCCGATTCGCTCGCGATCGGTGCGGCGATCCGCCGCTGTGCGCTTGAAGGGCAGGCCGTGGTCGTCATCGGCGGCGGCTTCATCGGTCTGGAGGTTGCCGCCAGCGCCCGCAAGCTCAATGCGGCGGTAACAGTGCTGGAAGGCCTGCCGCGGCTGATGTCACGCGTCACCGCGCCGATCGTGTCGGAGGCTTTCGCGGCCTTGCATCGCGCGCATCAGGTTCAATTGCAGCTCGACGCGCAGGTCGAGGAGATCGTCGGGCGCGAAGGCCGGGTGATCGCGGTACGCACCGCCGACGGGCAGGAATATCCAGCCGGCTGTGTGATCGTGGGCATCGGCGTGCAGCCCGATGACATGCTTGCCGTCTCAGCCGGGCTGCTGTGCGAACGTGGCATCGTGGTCGACGAGTGCTCGCGCACCTCGGATGCGCTCATCGTAGCGGCTGGGGATTGCACGGCGCGGCGGCTGCACAATGGCGAGCTCGTGCGGCTCGAATCCGTGCAGAACGCGGTCGAGCAGGCCAAGTCGGCTGCTGCGGCGCTGATGGGGCGCGAGCGGCCCTTTCGTTGCGCGCCCTGGTTCTGGTCGGACCAATACGACGTCAAACTGCAGATGGTCGGCTTGAGCCAGGGTTATGACCAGGTCGTCACGCGCGGGGATCTGTCGAAACCGGCGTTCTCAGCCTTCTACTTTGCCCAGGGCCGGCTGTTGGCTGTCGACTCGCTGAGCCGCTCTGCCGATCACATGCAGGCCAAACGGCTGCTTGATCACGGGATCTCACCGACCCCCGCGCAGGCGGCCGATCCGTCCTTCGATCTGCAAAGCCTGCTCAAGGAGGCTACTGCGGGCGGAGCATGAACTGCGTGCCGCGATAGCTCAGCGCGACGCCGTCGTGGAAGATCTGCAATACCCGTGGTCCCTCGGGCAGCACGTCGCCCTCGTGGACCTTGTGCATGTTGATCAGCGCGTAGCGATCGGCGCGGCGCTCGGCATAGACGTGCAGGTCCAGCCGCAGGTCGGGGATGTCAGCGCCCAGTTCTGCGAGGCTGGGTAAATCCACCGGGTTGATGGACCCACTGTCCGCATCGATGCTGCTGGCAGCGGTGCCGGCGCCTCGGGCGTCAATGGCGGGCTGATCGTCGGCCGGATTCTCGGCCCCGGCCGCACCTGGCGCGCTCGCTGCGGCTGCCAGAGCGCCGCTGGGCGGCACCGGCATGCTAGCGCCGGGATCCAGCGCAGCGCTGGTTTGGGCTGCAGTCGCGCTCGCAGTCGGCGCCGATGCCGCGGCGCTCGGTGCGACGCTAGCGGCAGGGGCGGTCGCAGCCTGGGCAGGCCCAGCCGCGCTCGCAACGGCCGCGGCCGGTGCCGCCGCCGGTGCCGCCGGTGCGGCGGCGAGCGGTGCGGCGGGCTTATGCAGCGCAAACAGCAGCAACAGGATCATATTTATCGCCAGCAAGGCCCCAAGGATCAGGGTCCACAGCGGCCAGCGTCGGCGCGGGGAGCTCACGCGCACTTCGAGCAATGTCGGGCCGCTCTGCCGTTGCCGCTCGGCTTCGGCCTTCTTGAGCGCGTCCAGTATGAATGACATCAGCCGCCTCGCGTGCCGGCAGGCGAGCTCGGGGGTGCGAGCAGCGGTGAGTCGGGCGCGGCGATCGCGGCGTCCAGGGCGACCTGAGTTTCAATCCCGGCAACGCCGTCGACGGACAGACGGTTGGCGCGTTGAAACTGTTCGACCAGTCGCATGAGATTCTCATCATAGTCGTCGCCAGGGGTGGGGCTCTGCGCGCCGCGCCAACGATCAAGCTGCTCGCGTAGCCGGCGCACTTGCAGCCCGTGCATGCCAGCGCTGAGGTCCTGAACACTCTTGGTTGCCGGGCGCCAGACCAGCACGAAATCACCGAACCAATAGCGGGCCAGCTCGGCGATCGCAACGGATCCCAGGTGCGTGCCGATCTGCACCTGTGCCGCCTCGTCGGTCAGGCCGCGCAATACGACCTGGTACATCGAGCCGCTGTCGTCGCTGAGCATCAGAATGGCCGGGCGATTGAGCAGACGCAATTGCGCCAGGGAGCCGCGCTGCGCCAGGCATTGCAGGCCCTGGGCTTTGGCCTGCGTGCAGCCGTCGGTGCTGCTGGGCACGTAGCTGGCCTTCCACAGCGTCAGCAGCTGCAGGAAGGCGCTGTCGGTGTTGGTACTGTCGCGATAGGCGGCCAGCAGTTGCGCCAGATTCGCCATGGATGGGTCAGTGCGCGCTGCCGGCGTGGCGGCGGCCGGGTCGGTCGCATCCGGCGCAGCAGCCGGTGCGCTCGTTGCCGCCGCAGGCAGCACGGCCGCTGGCGCCTGTGCGCGGGCTGGCGTCGGCCGGCCGCGCAGGTGCAGCGTGAACTGTGCCGGCGCATGGCGCCACAACAGCACCGCGCTGCCAGCCAGCACGGCCAACGCCAGGCAGGCCAGCGCTGCCGGCATCCAGCGTGAGCCCGGTTCCTGGCCAAATACCTCGGCCGCGGCGCGGCGCACGAGACTCGCCGGGACCTCGTGCAGATCCTGGGTGTAGGCGCCAAGCAGGGCCCGATCGCACAGCACGTTGATCAGGCGCGGGACGCCGCCACTGGCCCGGTGCACCGCGCGCAGCGCTGCGCGCGTGAAGATATCCGCGGTCGCGCCGGCCACGCGCAGTCGGTGGCGCACATAGGCGTAGGTTTCATCGCTCGACAGCGCTTCGAGATGATAGCGGGCGGTGATGCGCTGCGCGATCTGGCGCAAATCCTCGCGCGCTAGCAGTTTGCGCAGCTCCGGCTGACCAATCAGGATGATCTGCAACAGTTTGTGCGTCTCGGTCTCCAGGTTGGTCAGCAGCCGCACCTGCTCGAGCACGTCGGGCGCGAGATTCTGTGCCTCATCGACGATCAGCACCACGCGCTGGCCGTGGGCATGCGCATTGAGCAGGTAGCGGTTGAGCAGGTCCACGAGCGCCTTGGTCTGCCCGTCGGAGCTGTCATCGGCGGCCAGCCCGAGCTCCCCGCACAGAGCATGCAAAAACTCGCTGGCTGACAGGCGCGGATTGAGGATCAGCGCGATCTCCGCGTTCTTCGGCGCGCGCGCCAGCAGTGAGCGAATCGTCGTGGTCTTGCCGGTACCGACCTCGCCGGTGAGCTGGATGAAGCCGCCGGCCTCGTTGATGCCATAGACCAGGTGCGCGAGCGCATCGGCGTGGCGCACACTCAAATACAGATAGCGCGGATCAGGGGTGATCGCGAACGGCATCTCCGTCAGTCCGAAGAACTGCAGATACATGCGGTGGCGTACCTCCTCGCGCCGCGATCAGTTGTACGTCGATGATTCGACGCGAGCATTGTGCGCCAGGCCCAGCTCCTCGGGCGCGAAATCATCCACGTCGATGATCGCCATCACGCGTCGGTCATAGTCGGTCAAGAACTGCGCTTCCTGCTCGCTCAGAATGCCCAGCGCGCGCCCCTGCTCGATCTGCGCGGGCAGGTCCAGCGCGCTCACGCGGCCGGTCTTCTGCCCCTCGACGCGCAATTTTTTCTCGAGTGGCTCGGCCACGGGGGCCATCTCCAGCACCGTTTGCAGGGCTGCAAGCGGATTGCCGGGCTCTGCCGCGCGATAGAGCAGACGGCTCAGGTACGAACGGGTCTGACTGTCGGCAAGCACGAGCTCGGCCACGGCGCGACCCAGGCCATCGGCCGGAGCAAAATAAGTCAGGCCGCGCGGGAACATCAGCAGCCGTGCCAGCGAGGCGATCGCGCGGTTCGGAAAATTGCGCAGCACGCTGTGCAATTGCTCCTGCGCCAGATACAGCAGTTCGCGGCAAGCCCATTCGACCACCGGCAGCTCCTCTGCCGGCCGGCCGCGGTTGGCATGGTGCTTGAGCACCATCGAAGACAGATACATCGCCGAGAGCACATCGCCGAGCCGCGCGGATAGGGTCTCTTTTTTCTTCAGGTAGCCGCCGAGCGTGAGCATGGCGACGTCGGTCAGGAAAGCGAACGAGGCGCTGAAGCGCTCGATGTGTTGATAATAGCGCCGGGTCGCTCCGGTCTCGGGCACGCGCTGGAAGCGCGCGAAAGTCAGCGCCATGATCAGCGAGCGCACCGCGTTGGAGATTGCAAAGCCCATGTGCGCGAACAGTGCGCGATCGAATTCGCGCAGGCCGCGGCGCCGATCGTCGTCGCGCGCGGCAGTCATTTCGCGCAGCACGAACGGATGGCAGCGGATCGCTCCCTGGCCGAATATGATCAGGTTGCGTGTCAGGATGTTCGCGCCTTCGACCGTGATCGCAATCGGAATCGACTGGTAGCCTCGGCCCAGGTAGTTGTTGGGCCCGAGCATGATGGCCTTGCCGCCGTGCACATCCATGGCATCGTTGGCGACGCGCCGACCCATCTCGGTCAGGTGGTATTTGAGAATCGCGGCCGGCACCGCCGGCTTCTCACCGGCATCGATCGCTGCCGTCGTCACGCTGCGCGCCGCGTCCATAATGTAGGTGAGGCCAACCATCCGCGCGATCACCTGCTCGACGCCCTCGAAGCGTCCCACGGGCAGGTTGAACTGGCGCCGGATGCGCGCATAGGCGCCAGTCGCGACCGTCGCAGCCAGCGCGCCGCCGGTTGCATTCGCGGGCAGGGAGATGCAGCGGCCAACCGAGAGCTGCTCGACCAGCATGCGCCAGCCCAGCCCTGCCATCTTGAGCCCCCCGATGATGCAATCCAACGGCACGAACACATCGCGGCCACGCAGCGGACCGTTCTGAAAAGGGATGTTGAGCGGCAGGTGCCGACGGCCGATTTCGATGCCTGCGGTGTCGCGCGGAATCAGTGCACAGGTGATGCCCAGATCCACCTGCTCGCCGAGCAGGTGCTCGGGATCGAACATGCGAAAGGCCAGCCCGATCACCGTGGCGATCGGCGCCAGCGTGATATAGCGTTTGGAGAAGTTGAGCTTCAGACCCAGGACCTCGCGGCCCTCCCAGCTGCCGCGGCACACGATGCCCGTATCCGGGATGGCCGCGGCGTCCGAGCCGACGCGCGGTCCGGTGAGCGCAAAGCAGGGGATCTCAAGTCCCTGCGCGAGCCGCGGCAGGTAATAGTCCTTCTGCGCCTCGGTGCCATAGTGCAGCAGCAGCTCGGCTGGGCCGAGCGAATTGGGCACGGCCACCGTCGAGGCGCAGGTGATGCTGCGCGCCGCGATTTTCACCAGTACCGAGGAATGCGCGTAAGTCGAGAACTGCAGGCCGCCATATTGACGGGGAATGATCATCGCAAAGAAGCGCTGCGCCTTGAGGTAGTCCCAGACCGCCGGCGGCAGATCGCCGCGCCGGTGCGTGATGTCGAAATCATCGAGCATGCGGCACAAGGTCTCGCAGGGCCCATCGATGAAGGCCTCCTCTTCGGCCGACAGCCGCGGCGGCGGTGCGGCGCTCAAGCGCCGCCAGTCCGGATTGCCGGTGAACAGTTCCCCATCCCACCATACGGTGCCGGCCTCGAGCGCATCGCGCTCGGTTGGCGACATCGACGGCAACAGCCGGCGATAGGTTTTCATGAACGGTCCGCTGAGCAAGGCGATGCGCAACGGCGGCACGTTCAGCAGCCAGAAAGCCAGCAGCAGCAGCCACAGCAGGCCCTGCCAGAGCTCTGCGGGGCTGCCCAACGCGCTGTAGGCCAGCAGCAATACCGTGAAGGCGAGCGTGAAGGACAACAACGGCAAGCGCCTGTAGGCGAGATACAGCACCGCGGCGACGAACAGCACCGTGATGGTCGCGCCGATCATGGATCGAGCAGCGCCTTCACATTGTCGCGTTCGGAGAGCAACTCGGCTGTGCTCGCGTCCATGCGCGCGCGGCTGAATTCATCGATCGACAGCCCCGGCACGATTCGATAGTCGCCGTCGCGGCAGGTCACGGGATAGGAATAGATGACGCCTTCCTCGATGCCATAGCTGCCGTCGGCAGGCACCGCCATGCTGGTCCAGTCACCGTCCGGGGTGCCGAGCATCCAGGTGCGCACGTGATCGATCGCAGCCGATGCGGCCGAAGCCGCCGAGGAGGAGCCGCGCGCCTTGATGACCGCCGCGCCGCGCTGCTGCACCGTGGGGATAAAATATTTCTCGAGCCAATCGCGCTCGACCAGGCCCGTGGCGGGCTTGCCGCGCACGAGCGCGTGACTGATGTCCGGGTACTGCGTCGTGGAATGATTGCCCCAGATGCTCATGCGCTTGATGTCATTCACATGCGCGCCGGTTTTGTCGGCCAACTGCCAGAGCGCGCGGTTGTGATCCAGACGGGTCATCGCCGTGAAGCATCTGCGGCTCAGATCCGGGGCATTGCGGCTGGCGATCAGCGCGTTGGTGTTGGCCGGATTGCCGACTACGAGCACGTGCACGCGGCGATCGGCATGATCATTGAGTGCCTTGCCCTGGGCGGCGAAGATCTGCGCATTCGCCAGCAGCAGATCGCGCCGCTCCATGCCCGGTCCACGCGGTCGCGCACCCACCAATAGCGCGACATGACAGTCACGCAGCGCGAGCGCGGCCTCATCGGTCGCCAACGCGCTGTTGAGCGTCGGAAACGCGCAGTCGTTGAGCTCCATGAGTACCCCGCCGAGCGCCGGCAGTGCGGGCGTGATTTCGAGCAATTTGAGATTGATCGGTTGCTCGGCGCCGAGCATCGCGCCTGAAGCCACACGAAAGGCCAACGCATAACCGATCTGGCCGGCGGCACCGGTGATGGCGACATTCAGAGGCTGCTTCATGCCCGGACTCCCGACGGTAAAAGCCAGCGTCGATTCCAACACGAGCCGCCACTGCAACGCCAGCGCTGACGATCCGGCGCCGGGCTGCTAGCATCTGGGCCAATGGAACCGGCCTGTAGTGCGCGCGAAGGGCTCGTCTGAGCGCGCGTCCCATGTTTGTCACGGCGCAGCGCAGCGCAGATCAGTTGAATCTGCAGTTGCAGGGCGAATGGCGCGCTGCGCAGTTCAGCGCCATCGAGGCCGAACTCAACTCGATCGAACTGAGCGGTGCGCGCCACGCTCGCGTGGCTGCAGGCTCGGCGCTGCTGGATCTGTCCGGCGCCTGGCTGTTGCGCGAGTTCCTGCAGCGAGCCCACAACGCCGGCGTCGAATCGAGCTTCGAGGGGGCCGAGCCCTCCGCGCTGCGGCTGATCGAGCGCACCTACACGGGCGAGATGCCGGCGCACGTTGTGCGCCACGAATGGCTCGACCCGGAGCAGGCGGTCGAGCAGCTCGGACGGCGCACGGTGCACAACTGGCTCAATCTGCTGGATGGACTGCAGTTCATCGGGCACGTTGGCGTCGCGCTGGCGCGCTCGCTGGGCGGCCTTCGCCGGCTGCGCGCCACCTCGATCGCACGCCACATCTATGACACCGGCATCACGGCGATACCGATCGTATCGCTGATCGGCTTTCTGATCAGCGTGATCCTCGCCTACATGGGCGCGCAGCAATTGCGCCGATTCGGCGCCGACATCTTTGTGGTCGATCTGGTCACTGTAGGCGTACTGCGCGAGCTTGGCGTGTTGCTGACTGCGATCATCGTGGCGGGCCGCTCGGGCAGCGCCTTCGCGGCTGAGATCGGTGCGATGCAGCTCAATGAGGAGGTCGATGCGCTTGAGGCCATCGGCATCGATCCGATCGAGGCGCTGGTGTTGCCCCGCGTGCTCGGTTTGCTCATCGCGCTGCCACTGCTGACCATCATTGCCGACCTGATTGGTCTGGTAGGCGGGGGTCTGCTGTGCCACGCGTTGCTGCACATGCCGTTGTTGCAGTATGTCGCTCGCGCGCAGAGCGCGATCGCCTCGACTACCTTCTGGGCCGGTATCATCAAGGCGCCGGTGTTTGCCGTGATGATCGCGCTGGCCGGCTGCTATTGCGGCATGCGCGTGCATGGCTCATCGCGCGAACTTGGCCGCCTGACTACGCTCGCCGTCGTGATCTCGATATTCGGCGTGCTGCTGGCCGATGCGCTGTTCGCGGTGCTGTTCCTGCAGCTCGACATCTGATGGCCGCGCTGCTCGAGGTGCAGGGTATTGTGACGCGTTTCGGCACTCAGACCGTGCACGCCGGGCTCGACATGCGGGTGGAAGAAGGTGAGGTGTTCGGTATCGTCGGCGGTTCGGGCGTGGGCAAGTCGGTGCTGTTGCGTACGATCCTCGGACTGCGCCGGCCCGAGGCCGGAACCGTGCGCTTCCTCGGCCGCGATCTGCATAGCATGAGCGCCGCGGCGCTGCATGCGCTCAAGGCCAGCTACGGCGTAACCTTCCAGGAGGGCGCATTATTCAGTGCGCTCAGCGTGCAGCAAAATGTGCAGGCGCCGATGCTCGAGCATTGGCGGCTGCCAGGCCCGGCGCTCGATGAGCTGGCGCTGCTAAAGGTGCAACTGGTCGGACTGCCGGCCGACGCGGCGCTGAAGTATCCCTCGCAATTGTCCGGTGGCATGATCAAGCGCGCCGCACTGGCGCGGGCGCTGGCGCTCGATCCGCGCCTGCTGCTGCTGGATGAGCCGACCAGCGGACTTGATCCGATCAGTGCCGCGGCCTTCGACGAGCTGTTGCTTTGCCTGCATCAGGAGCTGAAGCTCACGGTAGTGATGATCACGCACGATCTGGATACGATCTTCCGTACCTGCAGCAGAGTGGGCGTCATCGTCGCCGGCCGCATGATCAGCGATACGCTCGCCGGCATCCTGAACAACCAGGATCCCTGGATACGGCGCTACTTCCACGGCGCGCGTGCGCTCGAGCGCACGGGACTTGCCCATGGAGCGTGAAGCGAACTACCTTGCGGTCGGCAGCTTCGTGCTGTTGGTGCTGGTCATGGGCGTATTGTTCGTCTATTGGTACTCGGACAGCCGGGAACATCACGACTACGCGCGCTACGAGATCTATTTTGACGGCAGTATCAGCGGCCTGTCCGAGGGCGGTCCGGTGCGCTATCTGGGCGTCGATGTCGGCCGCGTGCAGCGCATCGTCATCGATCCACGAGCGGCTAATCGCGTGCAGGTCGTGGCGGATATCGACGCGACCACGCCGATTTCGCCGCAGACGCTGGCGCAACTGTCCTTGCAGGGTGTGACCGGCGTGCTCTATATCGATCTGCGACAGGAGCGCGAGACCGACAATGCGCGACGCATCCTCGCCGCGGTGCCGAGCGAGCGCTACCCGGTCATCCGCTCCGAGCATTCGGATCTGGATCAGCTGTTGAGCAGCCTGCCGGCCCTGGCCGCACATCTGAATGAGCTGGTCGATCGCGGCTCAGAGCTCCTCTCGGATGCCAACATCCAGTCGGTGAACCGCATCGTCGGCAACCTCGACAAGGCGACCGCGGGGCTGCCGCGCAGCGCACGCGAGCTCGACAACCTGCTGGCCTCGGTGCAGGCGAGCACGCAGGAGGCCGGAACCCTCATCAGCGAGATTCACCGCCCGGCGGTCAGCGCGAGCACCGAGCTGCTCGCCGTGGTGCAGAAACTGCGCGCCACCAGCGACAACCTCGAGCGCGCCAGCGGCAAGCTGGATACCTTCATCAGCGACAATCGCGGCCAGCTCAGCGGCTTCGTGCAGCAAGCACTGCCCCAGGTCGAGGCGCTGTTGCGCGACAGCCGTGAGGCCGCGCAGCAGATCCGCGAGCTCTCGAGCAGTCTGCGCGAGAATCCCTCGCGCCTGATCTATCAGGCGCCCGTCACTGGCGTGAGCATTCCACCGTGAAGCCTTGCACAGCGCGCGCGCTATCCCGAGGCGTGCTATGGCCATGTCTGACGGCGTTGCTCGCGCTGCCAGGCTGCGTCAGCGGACTGAACAGCAAAATTCCAGCGCAGCAGAGCTATGTACTGCAGGCCGCGCCGCTGCCCACGCCGGCGGCGAGTCTGCCTGGCGAGCGCCCCAGCGCCGCCAGCGTCGAGGTGTTGCGACCCAGCGCCGCGCCCGGGCTGGAAAGCGAGGGGATCGCAGTCATGCGCGCCGGAAGGCGCCTGGATTTCTATACAGATGCGCGCTGGGCCGCGCGCGCGCCAGAGATGTTGCAGGCCCTCGTGATCGATAGCCTGCGCAGTGCCGGGCGCTTCGCGGCCGTCGAGTCCGACGCCGAGCCGTTTGCCGCTCAGTACGTGCTGAGCCTGGAATTGCAGCACTTCGAGGCGGTCTATGGCAACGCCGGGCCGCCGACCATTCGGGTCGCACTCGTGGGTACCCTGGGCCGCAGCAGCGATCGCGTCGTGATCGCGAGCTTCACGGCGCACAGTGAGGTTCAGGCCGATGCCGATCGCATGCAGGCCGTGATCGCCGCCTTCGATCAGGCGAGCGGCCAGGCGCTCGCGCAGCTGGCGGCCAACGTTGCGCCCCCGACTTCCAACTAGCGCATTGTGACCAGCTCCTCGGCGCTGGTCGGATGGATGGCCACGGTGTCGTCGAAGTCGCGCTTGGTCGCGCCCATATGCAGGGCCACCGCGAAGCCTTGCAACATCTCGTCAGCCCCATCGCCGATGACATGAATGCCGATGATTTTCTGCTGCGGCCCGAGCGTGACGAGCTTCATCTCGGCCCGCGGCTTGCGCGAGGTCACGGAGTGGTACATGGGGATGAACGCCGACACGTACACCTGCACCGCATCGCCGTAGCGGCGGCGCGCATCCTCTTCGCTCAGACCGACCGTGCCGATCGGCGGATGGCTGAACACCACGGAGGCAATATTCTCGTAGTCGAGCTTGCGCTCGCTCTGGCCGCCGAACAGGCGGTCCGAGAGACGCCGCCCGGCGGCGATGGCCACTGGCGTGAGTCCGGCATGCTGCGTCACATCCCCGATCGCGTACAGGTGCTCGAGGCTGGTGCGCTGGTAAGCATCTGTGAGCACATGCCCGCGCTCGTCCAGTGCCACGCCCAGGCTCTCCAATCCGAGCTCGTGCGTGACCGGCTTGCGCCCGATCGCCCAGATCAGGCTGTCGAAGGGACCCAGCACGCGTCCATCCTCAACGCCGAGCTCGAGCAGCCCCGAGCTACTGCGTTGCAATGCCGCCGGCACCGCGTCGATGGCGATGGCTATGCCCTCATCGCGCATGATGTGCATCAGAGCGTTGCCCAGCATGGCATCGAATTGCCGCAGAATACGCTCGTGCCGCAGGATTACGCTCGTATCCGAGCCGAGCGCGCCGAAGATGCCGGCGAGCTCGGCCGCGACATAGCCGCCGCCGACGATGGCAACGCGCTGCGGTCGCGTCTCGAGCTCAAAAAAACCGTCCGAGGTCAGGCCCAGCGCCGCGCCGGGCAGCGTGGGCACGATCGGGGCGCTGCCAGTGGCCAGCACGATCGAGCCGGCCGTGATCAGTCGCGCGCCAACCTGCACCGATTGCGCCGAGCGCAGTCGCGCATGCTCGCGCAGCAGCTCGACCTGGCGGCGCTCGAGGTTGCGCTCGTAAACCGAGTTGAGCCACGCCACGAACTCGTCGCGCTTGCGCTTGAACTGCGCCCAGTCGTGAGGCGCGACGCTGACCTGGAAGCCGTAGTCGGGCGCATCATGCAGCGCATGGGCGATCTGACCGGCATTCCACATGACCTTTTTGGGCACGCAGCCCACATTCACGCAGGTGCCGCCGAGCCGGTGACGCTCGATCACCAGCGCGCGCGCGCCGTATTCGGCGGCGCGCTGCGCACAGGCCAGGCCACCGCTGCCGCCGCCGATCACAACCAGGTCGTATTCAGGTGCCATGCCGGAAAGCCTCGACGTCCGAAGTGCGCTGCTCGCTTTGATCATGTTACACCGCGAGCTCGGCGCTAAAATGGTTGCCAATGATGTAGAGGGAGAGCCGATGCCCACAGCCACGACGTCCTCCGACGCCAGCGCGAACGTGCTGTTGCAAGACTCGGCGTTGCCGCGTTTTGAGGCGATCGCACCCGAGATGATCGAGCCGGCCATATCGAGGCTGATCGCCGAGCAGCGGCTGCGCGTGGCGCAGATCGAGGCCGAGCCGAACCCGACCTTCAGCAGCGTGGTCGAGCCGCTCGAGGAATTGCAGCACCGTCTGAGCCGCGTCTGGTCGCCGGTCGTGCATCTGAACGCGGTCATGAACAGCGAGGCATTGCGTGCTGCCTACAACGCCTGCCTGCCCTTGTTGTCGGAATACCATACCGACTTGTCGCAAAGCGAGCGGCTGTATCGCGCCTACGCCCACATTGCGCACAGCGAGCATGAGTCGCTGGATGCCGTGCAGCGCGAAGTGGTCGAGCACGCGCTCAGGGATTTCCGGCTCGCTGGCGTCGCGCTCGATGCGGCCCGCAAGGCGCGTTTCAAGGCCGTGATGATGCAGCTCTCGCGCCTGTCCGCCAAATTCGAGGAGAACGTGCTCGATGCCACGAACGCCTGGTCGCATCACGTGTGCGACCGCGCCCAGCTCGCCGGCATCAACGAGGGCATTGTCGAGCAGGCGCGGCGCCGGGCCGCAGACGCAAGCCTGGAGGGCTGGTTGTTCGGCCTGGATCAGCCCACCTATGTGGCGATCGTGACGGATGCGGATTCGGCGACGTTGCGCCGCGCGTTCTACGACGCCTGGTGTACGCGCGCCTCGGACCAGGGCCCGAGCGCCGGCAAATTTGACAACACGCTCGTCATGGAGGAGATCCTGCGCTTGCGCCACGAGGCGGCAAGACTGCTCGATTTCAACAACTATGCCGAGTATGCGCTGGCCAATCGCATGGCCCGCACGGTTCCCGAGGTGACCGATTTTCTGCGCCAACTGGTGCAAGCCGCCAAGCCGGTGGCCGCCGCCGAGCTGGCCGAGCTCGAGCAGTTCGCTGGCAGCAGCCTCGAGCCGTGGGACATTACCTACTATTCCGAGCGCCTGCAGCAGAGCCGCTATTCGGTCTCGCAGGAGGAATTGCGCGACTATCTGCCGCTGCCACGCGTATTGCTCGGACTGTTCGAAGTGGCCGAGAAGCTCTTCGACGTGCGCATCCGCGAGCGCGAAGGCGTATCGGTATGGCACGCGGATGCGCGCTACTTCGAAGTCCAGAGTCCGTCCGGGGCCCCATTAGCCAGCTTCTACCTGGATGCATACGCGCGACCGCACAAGCGCAGCGGCGCCTGGATGGACGACTGCATCGGTCGCAAAGCGCTCAACGGCCAGACCATCCTGCCGGTGGCCTATCTCGTGTGCAATTCACTGCCCCCCGCCGGCGATCGGCCGGCGTTGCTGACGCATGATGACGTCGTGACGCTGTTTCACGAATTTGGCCATGGGCTGCATCACATGCTCACGCGCGTGAATTATCCGAGCCTGGCCGGCATCAACGGCGTGGCCTGGGATGCCGTGGAGCTGCCGAGCCAATTCATGGAGAACTACGCCTGGCAGAGCGATGTGCTGAACCGCATTTCCGCCCACGTGCGCAGC
>JBEKWD010000022.1:0-13093 GCA_049513435.1 Steroidobacteraceae bacterium
GCAGAAGCTGCGCGGCGGCTCCATGGTGCTCTATAAGCCGAACAATCAGGTCGAAGAGGTTCTCAGGGCCACCGGGATTGACACAATCATTCCGATTGTCCACGACTTTGACGCGGCGCGAGGGGCATTTGGCTCTGCCTGACACGATCGTGTCCGCGCCGCTCCACTGCAATTATCAAATCGCTTTAGCCTTCGGTGCCCGATGACGACTGAACTGTCCTCGCAGATCGTGATGCAGGCGAAGCTCGATCAACTGCCGAGGCTGGAGCGCTGGGTAGAGGCGCTGGCGGTAGAGTTTCTTCTGCCTTCTTCCCTCGTCCATCGCGTCGATTTATGTCTGACTGAGCTCATTACCAACCTGATCGGCTACGGCTATCCGGTTGGCGAGGTTGGGACGGTCAGCATTCACGCCTGGCGCCAAGCCGAAGAGATTGTGATCCGCATCGACGATGATGGCACCCCGTTCGATCCAACCTCCTATGTACCGCCCGGGCTGCCCAGCTCCCTGGCCGAAGCGTCTGTGGGTGGCCGGGGCATCCGCCTCGTGCGTCATTTCGCCGACGCACTGCACCACGTTCGGAGAGTCGACGGAAATGAGCTCACGCTCATATTCCGCAGCTCCGGCGCACGGGCTCATTCGCCGGCGGCAGCTGCAGCCCGACACCCTGTCAGTTTGGATTCAGTCCGGTAGGCCCTGCTGATGGCGACGCGCAAAAAGCCTGTAAAGGCTTGCGTACCCGCGCTGGGTGATGTCAAAGTTGCGAAGCGATTTATTACAGTTCCGTCCCCAAACCAAATCGGGAGATTGCAGGTGTCCGATAACGCAGAGAATACCCAAGAGGGGCCGCTACACTCCGGATCGAACGCTCAGCTGGGCAACGGCACGCCTTCTGGCGCCGACGCGGTCGGCGTGGACAAGATTCGCGACCTGTTGTTCGGCAATCAAATGCAGGATTATGACCGCCGATTCTCGAAGCTCGAGGAGCGGTTTCTTCAGCGCTTCAAGGACATCGAGTCCGAGACGGCGCGCAATCTGAGTTCGTTCGAGTCAAACGCGAAGAAACAGGTCGAGTCGCTCGCGAGCCAGTTTCGCGAAGAGAAGGACTTGCGCGCCGAGGCGCAAAAGGAAATCGAGCGCACGCTGCGTGAGCAAAATCAGTTGCTGGAGAAACGCATTCGCGCGTTATCAGACCATCTGAGCCAGCTCGAGCGTGATATGGCAGACCGCGTGACGCAGGAAGCGCAGACGCTGCGCGAGGAAATTAAGCGCAAGAGCGTCGAAGTTCAGCAGCCGATTGAAAAGATGTTTGCCGAGCTCAGCAACGTCAAGCTGGATCGCAATCTGCTCGCCGGGCTATTCCTCGAGGTCGCCAGGTGCTTGAACCAGGACGGCGCTACCAAGGGCCTAGGGAAGGGCACTGGCGATGCTTCGCGCGGCTGGCCGGGTAACTGATTCATCGCGCGCGGTGTGAGCACATCCACCGCTACGCTCGATTGGCTGCTGCGCCTCTGCCCGAGCGATTCCGCGATTGACCGGAAAAACCTCGCCAGCCTGCTGGCCGAGTTGGCGTGCAGCGTCGAGCCGGGTCTCAGCAAGGGCGATATTCCCGTCCGGGACCCGCGGCTCGAACAATTGCGCACCTTGCTGTTTGGCCGCGAGATCGAGGCGCTCTCGCGACTTCGCGAGGTAGTGGAAAACCCCGAAGAGTTTGCGGCCGCAGTCGGTCGCGTGCTGCACGGCGCGATCGCCAATGCTTCAAGCGATGAGCGCTTGGGGCCCGTGTTGGCGCCCGCGCTGGAGCGGGCAACACAGAGTTCGATCCGCAAGGATCCTGGCACGCTGATCAACGTTCTTTATCCACTTATCGTTCCGGCGATCCGCAAGTCAATCGGCGAAACAGTCGACGAAACATTTCAATCGCTCAACGAGACGCTCAAGCACAGCCTCAGCTGGCGAGGGCTGCGATGGCGCTGGGAGGCTTGGCGCACCGGAAGATCATTCGCCGAAGTGGTCCTCAAGCACACGCTCGTCTACCAGGTCGAGCACGTGTTCCTGATCCATCGCCATACCGGGCTGTTGATCGTGCATGTCGCGGCTAAAGAGGCGACGAGCCAGGATCCGCAGCTGGTCTCGTCTATGCTGGCCGCAATCCAGGACTTCGTGCGCGATTCATTTTCGGGCGTGCGGCATCAGGGACTCGACACGATGCAGCTCGGAGAGCTGAGGTTGTGGTCCGAGCAGGGGCCTTTCGCCACGCTCGTGGCGGTAATCCGGGGAAATCCCCCTGAGACCCTGCACGAGACGCTGCGCGCGGTGTTGACACGCATACACGCGGAGCGATCTCGGACGCTGGAGAGCTTCAATGGCGATAGCTCGGGATTGGGGGATGTCGAAGCGCAGTTATTGGAATGCGTGGCGCTGCGGCAGCGTGCGCAGCGGACCACGCGCCGTGGCTTCCCATGGTTAGTCGCGCTGATCGCAGCCGCGCTGCTACTGGCCGCGGGGCTATGGGGTCTGCGCTCATGGGAGGATGCTCGACACTGGGATCGCTATATCTCGCAGCTGCGCACGAAGCCCGGTATCGTGATCACCGAGACGGGTCGGCGCAACGGTAAGTTCTTCGTGGCGGGATTGCGCGATCCGCTCGCGGTTGACCCGCAGGCCCTGCTGCTGGGCTCGAAGATCGACCCCAGGCGCGTCATTGCCAGTTGGGCCTCGTTCCAGGGCTTGGATCCCGCGCTGGTCCTGGAAAGGCTGCGCGCGCAGCTGCAACCCCCGGCAAGCGTGACTCTGGCAGTAGCGGACGGCCGCGTTGTCGCGACCGGCACTGCAACGCCGACCTGGCTTGCGCGCGCGCGCAGCGCCGGGCGCCTGCTGCCGATCGGCGCACCCGAATTCGATCTTTCAGCAGTGCGGGATGTCAACGACGGACCGCTCAGCAAGTTGAGCGACGCGATCGAGTCACGCTCGATCCACTTCGATTACGATGAGCCGCTGCCTCCGCCAGGACAGAACGCGACTCTCGATCAGGTGGCCAAGGAGCTCAATGAGCTGGCTACTCTGGCCGCGAGTTTGGGAGTGAGGACGCGAGTGACATTGACCGGACACTCCGATAGCACCGGGCGGGGGACCTTCAATCTGTCGCTGAGTTTGGCTCGGGCCGAGGCGGTGCGCGCGCTGCTAAAGAAGCGCGGTGTGGACCCGGATTTGCTCGCGGTGCGCGGCGCCGGACCGCTCGAGCCCCTCGAGGTAGAGGCCTCCGATGCTGCGCGCTCAGTCAATCGCCGGGTCTCCTTCACAGTCGGAATCGGGGAGCAACCTTGATCGACACGGTGCAGAGGAAGATCTGCATGCTCGGTGGCTTCTCAGTGGGAAAGACCAGTCTCGTCAAGCGCTATGTAGAGAGCATTTTCTCTGACTCCTATCTGACCACGGTAGGCGTCAAGATAGACAAAAAAGTTGAACAGCTTCCGGATCGGGTGGTGAGCCTCGTGTTGTGGGATCTAGCCGGAGAGGATGACATCGGTTCGCTGCGCATGAGCTATTTGCGCGGCTCTGCCGGATATGTATTGGTGGCCGATGGAACGCGCCGATCGACGCTGCAGGTAGCCCTGTCGCTGCGTGAGCGCGTTGAGGCGGATTACGGCGCTATGCCTTTTGTTCTGCTCCTGAACAAGAGCGATCTCAAGGAACAGTGGGCGATCAATGACGCGGAGCTCGAAGACTTGCGCCACCGGGGCTGGTGGGTGCGAGCGAGCAGTGCGCGAACTGGCGAGGGAGTAGAGGACGCCTTTAAGGATCTCGCTGTTCGCGTGACGCGCTAAGCCATGGAAGGCCTGCCTGCAAGCGTCGCCCAGCGCCTGCAAGAGCTAACGTACAGCCAGCGCTCGGTCGCCTATCTGCAGATTGATGAGAAGCTCTCGCTGATCGGCTCCGGCGGGCATCTCGAGAATTATGGGCTGGCGACGGTGCGCGTGGGCCAGCCTGTATTTGACGAGGTGTTCTTCCTGCAGGGGCTGTTGCCGCTGCTCGAGACCCCCTATTACGTTCCTGCGGTGGAGCTGGTCAGCGGTCGAGTCGCTGACCTGCATTTGCACAATGAAGGTGCATCGGTTTGGGTAGTACTGCTCGACGTCACCTCCGAACGTGATGCGGCTCGGCGTGTGCAGCAGAAAGCATATGAAATGACGCTGCTGCAGGAGCGGGAGGCGGTGCTCAATCGGCGTCTGGAGGCGGCCAACGCGGCACTGCTGGTGACTCAGCACGAACTAGAAGCCTCCCGCCAAGCTGTGCTCAGCGCCCACGAGAAGCTTCAGCGCGAGCTAGCTGAAGCAGCCTCCTATGTGCGCTCACTTCTGCCTGTCCCGATGGTGCACCCGTTCGCCGCTGATTGGCGCTTCGTACCCTCGGCTGCGTTGGGCGGTGACGCGTTCGGTTATCACTGGATCGACGCCGAGCACTTCGCCATGTACCTGCTCGACGTCTGCGGCCATGGCGTCGGACCGTGCCTGCTGTCGATTGCGGTCTTGCATCTGCTTCAAGCCGGAGCGTTGCGCGATGTCGACTTTCGCAATCCTGGCCAGCTGCTCGCTGCGCTGAATGACACCTATCAGATGAAGTCCAATGACGATCTGTACTTCACTCTCTGGTACGGTGTCTACCAACCGATCAGTCGGCGCCTGGACTTTGGCTGCGCCGGCCATCCGCCAGCAGTGCTCGTCGATCCGGACGCTGGTGCCGCGCAGCTGTTGAAAACCAAGGGTCTGCCCATCGGAATGATGCCGAGTGTGCGTTATCCCAGTGAGTCCCTCATCGTGCCGCAGCAGCGATACCTATATCTCTTGAGCGACGGCGCATTCGAGGTGGAGCGCGCCGACGGCACTATGATGAGCTTCGACGAATTTCTCGCAATGATTGTTGGCCCTGCCAGCAGCGACGCGTCGGATCTGGATCATCTCTATCAGACATTGACCGCGAATCGTGGCAGCGAAGCGCTCGAAGACGACTTCTCGATTGTGCGCTTTGCGCTCTGATTGGCTTGCCCGTAACCTTCACGGTATCTGCGTGACAGTTGTGCAGTGTTGGAGAACTGGAGGCATGGCATGAGCATCATACGGCGTGAGTTTCTGATTAAGGCGGCGGCCCTGGCCGCGGGCGCGATCACTCTGCCGCCGGCCGCGTGGGCGCAAGAGAAGTCCAAACTCAAGATCACCGGTATCAGGCTGGTGAAGTTGACGCCACGAAAGCCCCCGCCGTCCTATACCCCCGCCGCCGGTTCCTGGTCCACCCAGGGCGTGGAAGTGTCCGCACCGCCCAACATCTACCCGGAGTTCAAGCCTACCCGCAGTCTTTTTGCTGCGAAGAATGTACCGAGCTTCACGGTAGAGGTCACCACTGACAAGGGCATCACCGGGTATGGGGAGGGCGGCGCCGGCGGCGGTGCCATCGTCATGGGCCATCTGGCCAGTTTGATGATGGGCCGAGACCCCTTCGACATCGAGCGCAACTGGGATATCAACTGGCGCGTTACCGAATCCTACGGCCAGGCAGGCGTCACGATGAATGCGATTTCCGGCTTCGACAACGCGCTGTGGGACATTGTCGGCAAGGCGTTGGGCGTGCCGGTCTATGAACTCCTTGGTGGCGAGACCAAGTCGCGCATTCCGGCCTATTGCACCGGCAACGACATCGAGCAGCATGTCGAGCACGGCTTCAAGCGCATTAAGGTGGCGATGCCATTCGGACCGATCAGCGGCGAGGAAGGCAAGCATGGCAATGTCGAATTGGTCGCGCGCGCCCGCAAAGCCGTGGGCCCCGACGGCGACGTGATGTGCGACTGCTGGATGTCGTGGGACGAGCAATACACGATTGAGATGTGTCAACTGATGGAGCCGTATCGCGTCAAGTGGGTAGAGGAGGTGCTGCCCCCCTATGATTTTGAGGGTTTCGGGCGGCTGCGCCGCAAGGTCACCTCCACCAACTTCGCCACCGGCGAGCACATCTATGGCCGCTACGGTTTCCGCAGGCTGTTGCAGGCGGATGGGGCTTCCATTTGGCAGCCAGACGTTACCTGGTGCGGTGGCATGAGCGAGCTGTGCAAGATAGGAGCGCTGGCCGATGCCTATGACATTCAGGTCATCCCGCATACCGGTGGCACCAATGGCGCCTGTCATTGGTCGCTCAGCCACGTCAATGGGCCGTGGGCGGAACTGTTCATGCCGCCACCGGGTGGACCCAAACAGGTCTATGACATGTTTGACGAGCAATATGAAATTACGCGAGGCCCGGAAGGCATCTACATGCACCCCACCCGCACGCCTGGCTGGGGTTGGGATGTGGTAGCGGCGCCGGTCTGATCATGTGCAGATTATCTGTCGCGCTCGCCGCTGCCGCGTTGATGGCTTGCGCCATGCCCGGACGTGCGGCTGCGCCGGAGAATTTCAGCGCTGCCATGGCAGATTTCGAGGCCGACTGCGCTGGCTGCCATGGCTCCGGCGGCGGCGGTGGGGATCGTGCGCCCGCATTGTCCGACAATCCCGATCTGCGGCGGCTGGACGCCGGTGCAATCGCGAACATCATCAGCCGCGGCACGCCGCGCGGCATGCCTTCGTTCGCATCATTGCCCCAGGATCAGGTGACGCGGATCACCGCGTGGTTGAAGTCCATGAACGACTCCGCGCTGCGAGCCGCGCCTGCCGAGCAGGTGGCCGCCGGTGAGAGACTCTTTTTCGGCCAGAGCGGTTGTTCCGGCTGCCACATGGTCGGGGGACGTGGTGGCGTCAATGGACCGGATCTATCGGGCATCGCCGTGCGTTCGACGCTGAAGGAAATCAATACCTGGCTGGATGACCCGACATCGCTAATGGGGGTGAAGTCGCTGGCCGTTTGCCCCTTCTGGGCCTTCTGTCCGGATTTTCAGTGGGCAGTGGCGGATGTGACGCTGAAGGACACCACGGTCCTGCGCGGCTTCGTGCGTAACCAAACCGAGCATGAGGTCGCACTCCAGAGCCTCGACGGCAAATTCCGTCTGCTGGATGCATCGGAATACACAACCGTTACCCGCGAAAAACAATCCTACATGCCTGCTTTGCACGCGAGCGCCGAGCAGCGCCGCGATCTTCTGGCCTATCTCTGCAGTCTCGCTGGGGTCGAAGAAGGCCCGACCCTAGCACCGCAGTCGCCCGTGAGCCAGGCCGATATAGACCAGATCATGATGCCCAAGTCGGGCGATTGGCCCAGCTACAACGGCACGCTGGATGCCAACCGCTATTCATCGCTGCAGCAGATCAACACTACCAATGTGAAGGACCTGCGGCCGCAATTCGTGTTTGCGCCCGGCGGGCAAGGATTGGAGGGCACACCTGTAGTGATTGGCGGGCTGATGTATGTCACGGGCGGCGCCCGCGTCTGCGCTCTGAACGCCAAAACTGGCGCGCACCTCTGGTGCGTGTCGCGCGATAACGGTATTGCCAGCGCGCCGCGTAGCGCCGCTGCGCCGGTGGGACCGAACCGCGGCGTCGCGGTGCTGGGCGATCGCGTCTTGTATATCTCCGACGATGCCTATCTGGTGTGCCTCAACCGCCTGACCGGCGCGGTGATGTGGAGCCGATCGCTACCGGAAAATGGAGCGGTCGGAAAATACTATAGTTCGATGGCACCGATGGTCGTGAACGACCTGGTGATCGCGGGCATTGCCGGTGGCGACACCCCCATGCGTGGTTTCGTGGTGGCCTACGATGTGGCCAGCGGTCGGGAAGTCTGGCGCTTCTACACGATTCCCAAAGCAGGCGAGCCGTTGTCCGAGACCTGGAAGGGCAGTGCGCTGCCGACTGGCGGCGGCGCCACTTGGGCCACCGGATCCTATGATGCGCAGACCGGCACGCTTTATTGGGCGGTCGGCAATCCTTATCCCGATACCGATGCCGATGAGCGTACAGGTCGCAATCTCTACACCAATTCGGTGATTGCGCTGGATGCGAAGAGCGGAAAATTCAAATGGTATTTTCAGTTCACTCCCTGGGACACGCACGACTGGGATGCCACGCAGCCACTGGTCCTGGTTGATGCGAACTGGCGCGGTAAACCGCGCAAGCTGTTGCTGTCGGCACAGAGAAGCGGCATCTTCTATGTGCTGGACCGTAATAGCGGTGAGTTCCTACTGGCGAAGCCCTTCGTCAAAAAGATGACCTGGGCCAGCGGCTTTGAGAAGGACGGCACGCCAATTCTGGCGGCGGACAGCACGCCGACCGTGGACGGTACCAAGACTTGTCCGGCCGTGCGTGGTGCCACCAACTGGTATGCGCAGTCCTATGATCCGCAGACCGGGCTCTTTTATGTGATGGCGGCTGAGGATTGTGGCATCTATCGCAAGAGCGGCAATATATTCGGCAACAATCCGGATCCATCCGATCCCGGCACGCGGCTGGTGCGCGCGCTCAATATCCAGACCGGCGCGGTGATATGGGAGAAGCTGCTGACGGGCCCGCAGGAAACCAATTACACCGGCGTGCTATCCACCGCGGGTGGGCTCGTGTTTCATGGCGAGACCGGCGGGGACTTTGCAGCGGTGGATGCGAAGTCTGGCAAGACGCTGTGGACGTTCCGGGGCAATGACAACTGGCGAGCGTCGCCTATGACCTACATGGTGGACGGCCGCCAGTATGTCGCTGGCATGGATGGCACCGCTCTTATCAGCTTCGCACTGGGCTATCACTGATTGGTCTGATTCATTCGGGAGAGGTTCGTGACGCACAAGCGAATAGTCGGCGCGATCATGTTGACGATGGCTGCGGCGCTGAGCGCGCAGGAGGCGCCTATGACGCCGCTGCGACCGGATCAGGTCGCATTCCTGGCCCTTTATAAGGAGCTAGTCGAGACAAATACGACGCTGTCGGCGGGAAGCTGCACGCTGGCTGCTGCGCGCATGGCGGCGCATCTGAAGGCGGCAGGCTATAGCGACGCGGATGTCACACTGTTCTCTGTGCCCGAACATCCGAAGGAAGGTGGTCTCGTCGCCATCTTGCATGGCACCTCCAGTACGGCCAAGCCACTGCTGCTGCTTGGCCATCTCGATGTGGTTGAGGCCAAACGCGAGGACTGGGTACGCGATCCATTTACTCTGATCGAGGAGAACGGCTATTACTATGCGCGCGGCACATCGGATATGAAGGCAATGGATGCGACTTGGGTCGATGCGTTGATGCGATTCAAGCAGAGCGGCTACCGTCCCACGCGCACGCTCAAGTTGGCGCTGACTTGTGGCGAAGAGACAAGCTATGCGTTCAACGGCGCGGACTGGCTTGCAAAGAACAAGCCTGAGCTGATCTCCGCGGGCTTCGCCCTAAACGAAGGAGGTGGCGGGCGCACGGACGGTCACGGAAAGCTGGTTGTGGAGTCGATCCAGGTCGGCGAGAAGGCGATGCAGAACTATCGGCTGGAGACTGTCAATGCTGGCGGGCACAGCTCGATCCCGATTCGCGACAACGCGATCTATGAGCTTGCTGACGCGCTTGCAAAAGTACGTGATTACGAATTTCCGGTAAAGTTTTCAGCCACCACGCGTGCTTTCTTTGCCGAAGCAGGTGCGGCTCGCACGGATGAGTTGGGCCACGCGATGGTCGCGCTGTCGCAGAATCCACATGACGCAGCTGCCGAGGCAATCGTTTCGAAGGATCGCAGTTATCACAGCATGCTGCGCACGACTTGCGTCGCGACCTTGCTGGAAGGCGGTCACGCCAACAACGCATTGCCGCAGCGCGCCGCGGCGAATATCAACTGCCGCATCTTCCCAGGCGAGACGGTCGAGGGCACCCAGGCCGCTCTCGAGGCTGCGATCGGCGATTCCGGCGTGAAGGTGACTGTGGTGCCTCCGATCCATCCGCTCGCGGTGCCTCCGCCGCTCGATCCCAAGATCATCGGGCCAGCCGAAAAGCTGGTCGCCAAATACTTTCCCGGCGTCCCACTGGTTCCCACCATGTCTACCGGCGCGACCGATGGGATTTATCTGGAGGCGATCGGCATTCCGGTCTACGGCGCACCCGGAGGTTGGGCGGATCCGGACGGCAATGGCGTCCATGGGTTGAACGAGCGCCGGAGCGTGCGTTCCGTATTCGTCGGCCGCGATTTCCTCACCGATCTAGTTAAGGTGTATGCGGACTCGAACTGACCGGCGGCCGGATTAGTCCCAGCGGTTGGCATTCTCGTTGAAACCGGGACGCTGCGCCCGAACGACGCAGAAGCGCTGGCCGCTCGGCGCTTCCATTATGGTCCAGCGCTCACGTCGATCGATCTCCTTGGCGCCCAGCTTCGTCAGGCGCGCGACTTCGGCAGCAATGTCGTCGGTCTCGATATCGATGTGGACACGGCTCTCGTGCTCCACTCGCTGAATCTCCACGATGGGCTCGTTGGCAGAGATCTTCAGCATGCGGTAATTACCGCGGCTATCCGGATGCTCCAGATCCACGGGACGACCTAGCGCCTCGCCCCAGAAGCGGGCGGCCCCGTCCAAATCGGAGACGCGGCAGTCGATCAGCACGGCGCAGAGGCGGGAGTGGTGCATCTCTGTGCGATCGCGCAAGCGATCAGCTACTTCGGCAGCGGCATGGAATGGGCGACATCCGCCATGCGCTCGCCATACCACAACGTGTCCCCAGAGGGCTCAATCGCCGTGGGTACGGCCAGACCCTGCTGCAGCACCGTGATGCTCGCGGTGTCGCCGCTGACCGTCACCGAGTCCACTTTGCCAGCGCCATTCTCAGTCAGGAAGAGCTTGCCATTAGCGGCGCGCATGCCATCCGGTCCTTTAATGGGCTTGTCCGTCCAGATGTCCTCTGGTTTGCCGGCCTTGCCGCCGGCGTCCGTTGGAACGCGATAGAGTTTATTGAAAAAGACGTTGTTTTCGTACAGCACATCGCCCAGGAAAGTGATGCCATCTATGCCGAGCAGCGTACGGTCATCGCTGAACAACTCCGGCGCAGTCGCACCGGGCCTCAATCGCCAGATCTTGGCGCCAAGGGTGTCACTGATATAAAGCGCCTTGTCCGGCCCGATCACAAAATCGTTGCAGAGATTCTGGTCGCCCGGCAGGTCCCAGCGAGATTTAGCCGCGGCAGTCTTGAGATCAAAGCTGCGCAGCGCGCTGTGGGTACGGCCGCCGGGGGCAGGTGCCGGATAGATCTCGCAGGCCCAAAGCGTATTAGTGGGTGCGTCTGAAAGCACCCCCAGGAAGAATACTGTGCCGTCGGCGCTGACATCCACGAAGACGTCGGCTTTATCGGCACCCTTCTTGGCGCGGTAGATTTTCGGGCTTGAGGCGCTGCCCAGGATCAGGTCCCCATTGGGCGCGACGGTGATGCTTTCGGGCTGGGACTTTGCCGGTACCGAAACGTTAGCGGCAAACGCGGACGAGGCCAGCAGGATCGATAGGCCGGCGGCGAGTGTAGAAGTGCGGATCATATGAATTCCCTCGATTGTTCT
Organism: Steroidobacteraceae bacterium; assembly: GCA_049513435.1. GTDB lineage: Bacteria > Pseudomonadota > Gammaproteobacteria > Steroidobacterales > Steroidobacteraceae > FEN-1191. Next base: position 11,477 of record JBEKWD010000022.1, read on the forward strand.
GGCTGTAGCTTAGCGCAGGGGCTGTCGTCGACACCATGCCCGCAGTCGCTAACCTACGAGCACTTCGCTGACCTGCACTACCGGCGTCTGATCGGTGTAGTTGGGAATATCAGCCATGATCTCGGCGATGTGCGGGCTAAAACTCTTTTGAAAGGCGTCGACGGAATCGCAAAGGATATGGCACATACCAATGTAGGGGGCCGGCACGCCTGGGGCGCCGCCGGAGAGCCCTTTGTCTACGCTGTAATGCTTGCAGCTATCGCCCATGCGGCTCTTTACGAGTGGCATGTGCTTGTTACGGTAGTAATCATGATCGAATCTCGCCCCAGGCACATTGGCGTACATCACGGTGACCTTGATCATTGTTTTCTCCTGGCTTCCGGTATATTCAGTCGGCCGATAGCTGCTGCGCAGGGGCGCGGTATTGAGTCCATAGCGTATCGCGACCAGCGGTAACAGCCCAGAGCCGAAGCCATTCGAATCAACTAAGTAGAAGCTCCGGGAATGCCTGCGCAATTAGACAAAAGGAGGGGTGTTCGCATGCAAGAATCCAATGAAAAACGCAGCGCATACCGAACTGCTTTACTGCTGCTGCTCCCGCTGGTTGCCGGGCGTGGATTTTCTGCGCCTGAGGCAGCTTCAGCACCGTGGCTCGACAACTCGCAGCCAGCCGAAGTGCGCGCGCAGGAGCTGGTGAGCCGTATGACGCTTGATGAGAAGGCCGCGCAGTTGGAGGATTGGGCGCCGGCGATACCGCGACTCGGCGTCCCTGATTACCAGACTTGGGGTGAAGCGCTGCATGGCGTTGCACGCGCGGGACATGCCACCGTGTTTCCCCAGGCGATCGGCATGGCCGCGACCTGGGATGATGCGTTGGTACTGCGCATGGGAGAGGTCATTGCGACCGAGGCGAGAGCGAATTTCAACCAGGCGCAACGCGAAGGCAATCACGGCATTCATTACGGACTGACCTTCTGGTCGCCCAACATCAATATCTTTCGCGATCCGCGTTGGGGACGCGGGCAGGAGACCTACGGCGAGGATCCACTGCTGACGGGCAGAATGGGGGTCGCTTTCATAAAAGGTGTGCAGGGCGATGATCCGCTGCATCCGAAGGCCATCGCCACGGCCAAGCATTTTGCCGTGCACAGTGGGCCTGAGTCGCTGCGTCACGGATTTGATGCCAAAGTGAGTGCGCGCGATCTGGAAGAAACCTATCTGCCCGCATTTCGGGCAGCGGTTACTGAAGGTCACGTCAAGTCAGTGATGTGTGCCTATAACGCGGTTGACGGCATGAGCGCCTGCGCGAACGGGATGCTGCTGCAGGAACATTTGCGCGACGCGTGGGGCTTCAAGGGTTTCGTCGTTTCCGATTGCGGTGCGATTGTAGATGTCTACCAGGGCCATCATGAGGCGCCAGACATTGTGCACGCTGCATCGATTTCGCTGCAGGCCGGCACGGATTTGTCCTGCAGCATCTGGCAGCCTGGTTTCAACACATTGGCGGATGCCGTGCGGCAGGGTTTCCTCAGCGAAGATATGGTCATCCGCTCGGCCGAGCGGCTGTATACAGCGCGCATGCAGCTCGGCATGTTCGATCCTCCGCACAGCAGCGCA
>JBEKWD010000023.1:0-13561 GCA_049513435.1 Steroidobacteraceae bacterium
GGAGCCGAGGCTGCCTGCGACAGGCGCATATAGGGTGCGCCAAAGCAGGCTAGCAGGCCGCCGCACAATGCCTCGCGGCGCGACAGCAACGCCGAGCTCTTGCATGCCATGCGTGCGATTTTACACCTGTTTTGGGCATAGAATCGCTGATCGGCACACAGGCTGCGGCTCGGGAGAGAGCTCGTGAATATCAGAAAACTTCAAAGGGGTCTCAAATATCGCGGTCGGGTCAAGGCCGTGCGTCAGACTTATCACGTGTTTGAAGCACCCGATTACTACTTCATCCTGTCCTTTGCCCGATCGAAAGCGCGTCGCGGCTCCGGCTACTTCAATGTCGTCACTACGGCGGCACTGCGTTACGTGCAGAAACATTTTGGTGGCAAGTCCGGCGTGACCGCGAAACAGGTGGCCGCTGTCGCACGGCGGACAAAGCACGCGCCTACAACCCTGGTAGCCCTGAATATCCTGTATATTCTGGTAGCGCTGGGCAGGGCTGATATTCTGCGTGCCGGAGAGCATCGGCAATTGTTCTTCGCGCTGCGCAAATTGCGCGCTGCAGATCGATCCTAGCTGAACAGATCCCGCAGTTTGCTCAGAAACGAGCGCGAGCGCATATGCCTTAAGGTCGCCGCCCACCTGTCTTCCGCAAGCAGTTTTCTTTTGAGCTCGGCTTCCTCTTTCTTCATCAGTTCCAGGACTCTGGTGTCTTCATCATCGTCCAGCCAGTACCCATGCTGGTTCTCGCAAAACTCCATTTCCAAATCGTAAAACCTGTACCTGAATCTCCTGAGAAGGGCAGTACATTCGGGGCATTGATCGCTCGTGGGAGTAGAACTGAAGATTAGCGTGCCCTTCGCATGTTCGCCAAAGTCAAAGACTTCATCTTCGAGCTGATCGAGTTCCTCGTGCTCCAGCCACATGCCTTTACAGGACGGGCAGTAATTGACCTTGATCTTGTGCCGAACTGTCGGCGTGAGGTCCGACCTGCATCTAGGACATTTCACTTTGTCTCCGCCTTGGTGAGGCCTGGGGCGCCGCTGTGGCGCTGAGCATGTTACTACCAGCGCAGGTCTTATAGCTCTAGGGTGCCTCCAGATCCAGAGCCTTGCCGTCACGTTTATAGACGATCCCGTCTTTCATGACGAAGCTGACGCGTCTCATCAGACTGATGTCCTCGAGCGGATTTCCCGGCACTGCAACCACGTCCGCCAGTTTTCCCGTCGCGACACTGCCGAGGTCATTTTCGTGCTTGAGCAGCTGCGCCGCGTGCGTCGTTGCGGCTTGCAGCACAAATAACGGCGGCATACCGGCCTGAACCATGAGCTCGAATTCGTGCGCGTTCTGCCCGTGTGGGTAGACTGCGGCATCTGTGCCGAAGGCGATTTTCACTCCGGCTTTATACGCCTTGCCGGCGGTAGCAAGGATGACTGGCCCAATCGCTGCCGCTTTGGCGGCCACTTGCGGCGGATAGTAGCCCGGAACCATCGCATGCTGAGCCACAAAATCCCCGGCAATGATGGTAGGCACGTACCAGGTACCGTGCTCCTTCATGAGCTTGATATCTTCGTCATTCATCAAGGTACCGTGCTCGATCGAGTCCACGCCGCCGAGTACAGCGCGCCGTATCGCCTCCGCGCCGTGGGCATGCGCGGCCACCGTGAAGCCATAGTCGTGCGCGGTCGTGACAATTGCCTTGATCTCCTCGAGCGTCATCTGCGCGTTGTCGCCGCTATTGCTCTCATCCAGGACACCGCCCGATGGCATGATCTTGATCAAATCATCACCGAGCTTGTAGTGCAGGCGCACAGCTTTGGCTGCTTCATCGACGCCATTGAAGACACCCTGCGCCACGCCCGGATCACCCGCGAGGTCGCGACGATAGCCGTTGGTGCGGTCAGCGTGACCGCCGGTCGTACTGATGGCCTGCCCGGCGGTGAAAATGCGCGGGCCTGGCAAAATGCCTGCGTTGATGGCATTGCGCAGCGCGACGGACTCATTCTCGTAGTCTCCGACATTGCGCACGGTAGTGAAGCCCGCAAGCAGCGTGCGTCGCGCGTAGACTGTCGAGCGCACCACATAGTCAGCCAGATTCCAATGAAACTGATCCGTATACGCCGTAGGACTCGTTTGATCGCTCAGGTGTGTGTGACTGTCGATCAGACCGGGCAGACAGGTCTGTGATGAAAGATCAATGGACTGCGTGCCCTCCGGTACATGGTCGCCGGCGATCACGCTGCGGATTCGCGTGCCCTCGATAACGACAGTCGTGGCTGCGAGCAGCGTCCCGGCCTGCGTATCGAGCAGGTGCCCGCAACGAATGACCACCGATTTTGGCGCGGCCGGCACGTCAGCCGCCATCGAGGTCGATATGAAGAGTGTGATATTCAGCACGCATAACAGCGAGATCGGGTAACGCATGAGCACACCTCCCTCCTTTAAACCACCTGGCATGTTGGCGCATGCTGTTGCCTCTGGCAAATCAAGCCGCCGGCCGTCACGATTCGAGGCTGATTCATGACGAAATTGCGTGTTCACAGCATCGGACTTTCGCTCGATGGTTACGGCGCAGGCCCTCGACAGAGCGTTGATCATCCTTTGGGAGTCGGCGGCCTGGCGCTGCACGAATGGGCGTTTGCGACTCGTACATTTCAGAGGATGCACGGAAAGGAAGGCGGAGCCACGGGCACCGACGACGATTTCGCGGCGCGCGGCTTTTATAATATTGGCGCGTGGATCATCGGCCGCAATATGTTCGGTCCGATCCGCGGCGAGTGGCCGGATGACACATGGAAAGGCTGGTGGGGCGACAATCCACCCTACCACGTGCCGGTCTTTGTCCTGACCCACTACCCACGCGCATCGATCACGATGGCCGGTGGTACGACATTTCACTTTGTCACGGAGGGCATCCAAAATGCACTCGACAGAGCCCGAGAGGCGGCGAATGGGCAGGACGTGCGGCTCGGTGGTGGGATCGCAACGATTCGGCAATACCTGAGCGCGCGTCTGATCGATGAGATGCACTTCGCCATCGCTCCCGCCCTGCTCGGTACAGGCGAAGCCTTGTTCGAAGGCCTGGATGCCCTCTCGCTCGGCTACCGATGCAATGAGCATGCGGCCACAGGCAACGCCACGCATATCGTCCTGACGCGCAGCGCCTGACATCACTGCCAACGCGCATTGCCGACGCCAGTCCGCCCAAACCCAGTGCTAGGATTAGCTCATGCGCACTCCCACACTTGCCCTTTTTGCAGCCTGTCTGAGCCTTGCAGCCTGCGTATCCAATCCCATCCAATCCACTGGCGTCGATGCTCGCCTCGCTGAGCAGAACGTGCTGCTCGAGGACTACTACCAGGCCAATCTCAAGGCGCATCCGGAGCAGGCGAGCGCTTACGGGGATTACCGCTACAACAATCAGCTGGATGATCGCTCGCTTGCGGCGCTTGGCGCTGAACACACGAGCGATCAGAACTTTATCGCGCACCTGAAGGTCATTTCGACCGCAGGCTTTTCAGAACAGGACGCGATATCCCATGAGCTGTTGCTACGGACTCTGCAGCAGCACATCGACGACTATGACTTCAAAGAATACGAGATGCCGGTAAGCCAGATGGATGGCCCGCATGTGCATCTGGCTGACCTGCCGCTATCTGTGCCATTCGCCACGCTCAAGCAATACGAAGATTACATAGCTCGTCTGCATCAGATTCCCCGCGTCTTTACGCAGACCGAAGAAGTGTTACGTGCCGGCATGAAGGACCATCTGATGCCGGTGCGCTTCCTGCTCGAGAAAGTGCCCGCGCAGTGCGAAGGCATTATCAGCGCCGACCCATTCCTGGTACCCACGCGGAAGTATCCCTCGGGCATTTCAGCGGATGATCAGCAGCGCCTGACCATAGAGATAACGCAAGTTGTCACCAGCGAGGTTTTGCCCGCATACCAGGCATTCGGTAATTTCATCGCTACGCAGTACGCGCCTCACGGGCGCACTGCTCTGGCTGTCATCTCTCTGCCCGGCGGTCAGCGGCGCTACCTGAACGACATACGCAGCCGCACCACCGTCAGCACACTGACTCCGGACCAGATCTATCAGAGCGGTCTGCGGGAAATAGATCGGATTGAAGCCGACATGCTTATCATCGCGCGTCATGAAGGTTTTGCCGACATCGCCGCATATCGAGCCTCGCTCAAGGACAATCCAAAATACCGCCCGGTCTCTGCCGAACAAATACTCGACGACTTTCGCAAATACATCGCGCAAATGCAGCCCAAACTGCCGGAGCTATTCGGTTTCGTCCCTGATTCGCCAGTCACGGTCGAAGCGATCCCGGATTTCCAGGCAGCAATGGCTACGCACTATCAGACTGGTACGCCTGACGGCAAGCGCCCGGGTCGAGTGGTCGTAGCAACCTCGAATTTCGCGGACCGCTCGCTGATAGTTGACGAGGCCATTGCTTATCACGAGGGCATCCCCGGGCATCACATGCAGCGCTCGGTCGCACAGTTGATCGCGGGCCTACCGAATTTCCGCAAACATGTGGGGAACTCCGGTTACATCGAAGGTTGGGGGTTATACGCGGAGCAGCTCGGCAAAGAAGTGGGCTTCTATCGGGATCCGGGCAGCGACTTTGGGCGCTTGTCCAGTGAATTGTTTCGCGCCGTGCGACTCGTCGTCGATACCGGGATCCATTGGAGAGGATGGAGTCGCGAGCAGGTGGTCGAGTTCTTTCGTAATTCAGGGGCCGTCGATGAGCCGACGATTCAATCGGAAACAGATCGCTACATCGCGTGGCCTGCGCAGGCGCTGTCTTATAAGCTCGGTCAATTGAAGTTCCGCGAATTGCGCGATCGCGCTCAACGCGAGCTGGGCACCAGGTTCGACCTGCGCCGTTTTCACGATGAAATGCTCAATGGCGGTGTGCTTACGCTCGATATGCTCGACGCCAGAACCGACAGCTGGATCCGAGCGCAGAAAATGACGGCTTCTACGGCCATGAACTGACTGCGTGATCCGCGCCGCGCACTGGACAGGAATCTTTTCTGCTTGCTGTAATGGATGTCTCTATATCGACAGGTAAACTCATCCCCGAGTTTGTCGTTTGCGCCTGCGATTTCTCCTGATCTCGATCCACGAACATCATTGATGGCGTCGAAGGCCTCTTGCGGGCTTTGCTCAAAGCATCCCTGTTGCAGTGCGCTTCGGAAGTGCCTCACCGGTAATGACGTCATTCCTTTTGCGTTGCTTCGCGGCAATGCGCTGGCACATGGCTTGCAGGGTATTGAAAGCATGGACCCGTTGTTTGATGGGACGAGGAGTACTCATGTGCGAATCCCCTCATTAAAGTTCTTACAGACATTTCAAATTGTGGCTCGAAGACTGAGTTTCAAAGCCGCAAGCGAAGAGCTCTGCCTGAGCGCCTCTGCAGTCAGTCACCAGATTAGATCCCTGGAAGCTCACTTCGGAGTAGCGCTATTTCAGCGCCGTCCACAGACACTGCAGCTGACCGATGCGGGCGCAGTGCTGCTCGAGCATGTCAACGCGGCGATGATGCGTCTGGAATGCGGGCTGGAACAGCTGAAAAGTCGAGCCACGCATGCCGCGCTGCGCTTGCAGGTGCCACCGTTTTTTGCCGCTGAGATGCTGATACCCCGATTATCGTCGCTGCGTGCGGCCCAACCTGAAGTCGAGTTGCGCATCAGCACAGCGCAAAGCCTGACTTTCGAACATGGTTGGGACATTGACGTTTCAATTACCGTGAAACGCAGCGCCGTGGCTGATCTACATTGCACGCAGCTGTTTCCCCAAAGCTATGTGCCCGTGTGCGCACCAGACTTGACTGAGCGATCAGACGGCTGCACCGCAACGGACTGGATACGTGAAACGCTGATCGTTCACAATCATCGTCCCGATTTATGGGCGCAGTGGGCCGCCATGCTTGGTCTTGGGGCACTGCGCCCAAAGCATATGATTCAATTCGACTCCATGACGGCCGTCGTGGACGCCGCGGAGCAGGGCGCGGGGGTGGCATTGATTTCCGCGCCGCTCGCGGCAAGAAGAATTGCGGCCGGTACTCTTGCGCGCTTGTGCGCGCAGGAACTGAATCTCGGCGAGAGTTATATGGCGCTCGCGCGCCCGGCCGACGCCGATCGCGTTGAGGTCGCGGCACTGCTGGGCTGGCTCGCCGAGAACTGCCGTGCTGTCGCCTAACGGCGACCATCGCTAAGCAACTGCCACTAGCCACAAAAAATATTCGTTTGCTGTACGAACTATCTCACATTACCTTCGTATCGTCAATTTACCCCCAATTGATCAGGAGATACGAGCATGCAATCACTCAAACGCCTAGCCTGCGTCGTCACCGTCGCGGCAATAGCGGCCCCGGCACTTGCGCTGGCCGAAGACAATCAGTCCGTGCCCAGCAGCTGCCTCACGGCTTTAATGACGAGCCTGCCTCAGCAATACACAGCGGCGCCGCGCTTGCGGGAAACCCGCTCCTATAATTTCTCACCCATCGACTTCCTGGATCTTTCAGGCCCGACGACCAGCTGGACACTCACGGCGACAGACCCGCGCAGCAATCAAACGGTGGCACACCTATCGTGCACTGTGGTGACGCGCACGGGCGAAGTAGTGTCTTTGAGCAAGACACCTGTGCTCTAAAGTCTGACCATGGCGGGTCACGCCACGCAAAGCGTGACTCGCCGTGGATTGCTGAGTGGGCCGGACGACACTGAGGCTGCGTGCGCGGTGCCCGGCGCTGCGACTCACACGGTGAGGGCGCCCCGCGGCATCGGGAATTTCGCTGCTTCGCTGCGCAGCCAGCCGATGAAGGCGCGCACACTGGGCTGCGCATCGGCGCGATTGGGCCAGACGATCCAGTAGCCGCGCTCGAAGCGCACCGGCCGCTCGCTGGCCGCGACTAGAGCGCCGCTTGCAATGTCGTCGGCGACCAGGCACCAGCGCCCCAGCGCAAGACCGTCGCCTTGCACGGCAAGGCGCACCACCGCCTGCGAATCCTCGTACATAGCGCCGCGGAAGCTCGCGGACGGATCGTCGGCGTGGCCGTCGAACAGCCACATAGTCCAGGGTTCTCCCGTGCTGTGTAACAGCGGATAGCGGCGCAGGTCATCGACATGGCGCACGGGTCCGAATCTCTTGAGCAGCGCCGGCGCACATACCGGTAGCAGCCACTCTTCGAGCAATTTCTCGCTGCGAACATTGGGCCACCCACCGGTGCCAAGGCGAATCGCCAGATGAAAGTCCTCGCGTACGAAGTCAACCGCATTGGGTGAGCTCTGCAGCAGCAGATCCACGTCGGGGTAGGCGTCGCGGAACCGCGCGACGCGGGGCAACAGCCATTGCTGCAGGAACGAGCCTAAGGTGGTGACGCGGATCGGACCGCTCTGTCGCTGGCCGCGCACATCGTCGACAGCGCGTTCGATATCGGTCAAAGCCTGCTGCACTCGCGGCAGCAGACTCGCACCCTCATGGGTCAAATGCACCTGCCGGCCGTTACGGCGAAACAGGGGCCGCGAGAGGTATTCTTCGAGCGCACGGATCTGCAGACTGGCCGCGCTGGCTGTGACTCCCAGTGCATCGGCAGCTCGGGTGAAGTGCAGGTGCTCGGCGACCGCGACAAACACGCGCAGGCTGCCTAGCGGCAGCCTGCGCAGTGCGACGTTTTCGGTCGGGGCGGCTCGGGTACGCGAGCGCTTGGGTTTAGGTCCTTTGGCAATAGCGATGGTTCACCCCTTCCAAACTGTATCGGACGTGTGTGTCCGATGGTAGGCGCTCAACGCCGGTCGATCCAGCCGCAACACCGCTGAGTCGACCGCCGCGGCCACACAGCGCTGCCAGGATGGCAGCGGCAGACGGGAGCCCGTCAACTCACGCGGACCGCAGGCGATGCCAGCCGCGAAGTTGATGCGGTGATACAGAATCTGAATGTCCTTTGACTGATTCAGGTCCAGGTCCGCAAAGCGGACCACGACGGCCTGGGTCTCCTCCCCGGCGCCGCTGAGCGAGTCGCCGAGCGCGACCCCCTGCCAGGCGGTCAGACTCACGGCTGCCGCCGTGGCCAGTGCATACTTACTAATCGCTGACATGACGCTTCTCCTGTTTACTTGCGAGTCTTGAGCCTCCAGCGGCTCTCAAACAGGATGCCCGCCAGCGACAGCGGTACAGCGCAAAGCGCTCAAGGTGAGTTGAGTTTTACTCAACGCTCATCGGAATGCTCACAGCGCCCGTTCGCCGCGTCGGCTGTCGGCTCAGGGAACTGCATGCTCTTCGTATTGAGGCAGGTCGTCAGTGATCGTGAACCACGGGGCCTTCGAGCCGACGAAAATGTGCTTGCTCGGACGAATCGTCGGATCCCCGATAAGAGTTCCCATGGCAACGTGAACGAATGCGCCACCGCGGACAACCGAATAGAGCAGCGAGCCGCACAGCCTGCAGTGAGTGTTGTTGCCATTTTCGTCACCAAAGATCATGAGGGCCTCCCTGCCTTTGGTGAGATTCAACTTGTGGCGTTCTATGCCCGCGAACGGCTTGAAAGCCGATCCAGTGGTACGCCGGCAGTTCGAGCAGTGGCAATTCGCAGCGTAGATGAATGCATCCGCCACGACGTACTGCACGGCGCCGCAATAACACTGTCCGGCAAGCGTGCGCTCGCTCGATTTAGCTGGATTTGTCACGCGACCTTCCTCCGGGGCTGAGGGCTGGCCACCTGCGATGCACGGCATTCGACACCCTATCCGACATCGAAGTGAACAGATGTGAGAAGTGGCAAACTAGTCAGGCAGTCAACACTCTCTCGCAAGGAGCAAGCCAAATGGAGCCAGTCAAACGCAAGCTACCGGCCGAGGCCGTGGAACTCTATAACCTCTTTATTCACGGCGAAATCAGCCGCCGTTCATTTCTGGATGGCATACAGCGGTTTGCGGTAGGCGGTCTGGCGGCATCAACGATTATTGGAACGCTGATGCCGAATTATGCGCTGGGTCAGCAGGTGTCCAAAACCGATGATCGGATCGAGGCCACCAATCAGACTGTGCCGTCCCCGCAAGGCAATGGAAGCATTAAGGGCTACCTCGTGCGCCCAGTCAGTGCCGATACGCGCGAGGCGACGCCGGTGAAATTGCCCGGAATTCTGGTCATTCACGAAAATCGAGGTCTGAATCCTCACATCGAAGACATTGCGCGACGGCTCGCGCTCGCTAACTTCATGGCGTTTGCACCGGATGGCCTCACTTCGCTTGGCGGCTTCCCCGGCGATGACTACAGAGGCGGCCAGATGTTCATGAAGATCGATCGCAATAAGATGACTGAGGATTTCGTGGCCGCGGCCATGTGGCTCAAAGCGCGCCCCGACTGCACCGGCAAGATCGGAGCCGTCGGTTTCTGCTATGGCGGCGGCATCTCCAATACGTTGGCCGTTCGCCTTGGGCCCGATTTGGCAGCCGCAGTACCATTTTATGGCGCAGTTCCTGCGGTGGCGGACATTCCGAAGATCAAGGCGGCGATCCTGGTGCATAACGGTGAACTCGATACGCGCGGCGCGGCGTCATGGCCGGGCTACGACGCGGCGTTGACAGAAGCTCATGTTACGCACGACGGCTATATCTACCCCGGCGCTGTCCACGGCTTTAATTGTGATGCGACGCCTGAACGCTACAACAAAGCCGCTGCCGACTTGGCTTGGCAGCGCACGATTGACTGGTTCAATAAATACTTGCGGGGCTGAAGGCGGCGGAGTTTTCTGCGGCAGCGCGCGGGGGGGCGATCATCGGCTCTCTTGCACGACTCGTCCATTGAGAGGCTGAAGCGCACGCACGTTGCGCGGAAAAATCTTAGCGAATTGCTGGATTTGAGCTGCTGAAATTTCCACTGGCGTCTTCAGGACAAACCACTTCACTCCCTCAGTACACGGTGGCGCCGTGACGGATCCGGTATAAAGGAAGTAGCTGGTGTCGTGGGGCAGCAAGCCAGCCGGGTTGAGTTCGGCACCGACAACTTCCTCCTGAGCCTCGATTGCCGGCATATGGTCCCAGATCTGCTGAATCGTCGCGTTTTCGTGCCCGCGCTTCAGCAGGACAGCTACACCGGCGACCTCCTGGTCAGCGGCGGTATGCATCAAGTGCAGAACCATCTCGTACTGCTTGCCGTTGATATGCTCCTCGCTCGGACGGTGAAAATGAAACTGCGTCAGCTGGTAGCGCTTGTCCCCGACAATCAGGAAGTTCCCGGTTCCGGGTGCGTCGTGGTAATCCACGCGGATCGTGTGAGCGTTGTTAATGACGTACTTGAGTGGACTGCTGTTGTACTCGAATCGAATCGCCGGTAGATCGGCCTTGCGCGCATTTCGAATATCGATTGGCGACTGCTCCGTACCTTTGTTGCAAGCAGCGTAGTCCGGATCAAGCTCGCTCCAATGCTGGGCGCCCTGCGGTCCGTCGTAGTCCCATGGTGTTTTCCACGGAGACACATAGCGCGAATAGTCTGTGTCCTGCGCGGGCGCGAACGCCGGCAGGATCAAAAGCGAGGCGAGAATCAGCAACGGAAACTTCATCCGCAAACGCCGGCGGACAGCCAGCCCGGCGCGTGGCGTTCTAAGGCTGTGCGGGCGCATCGAAGCGGATGACATTGAGATATTCGCTGCGTTTGTAGAGTTCCCGCGGACCGGCGGGAAAGCCGTTGGACTTCAGCACGAAAGCGAGGATATCACTGTACTGATCGCGGCTCAGGCCGCCCGGATTGTTCATCGGCATGGTCGTGCGTATGCGCTCGAACAGATCGCCGAGCGTCAGCCCGTTGAAATCCGAAATGAACTGAGCGCCGATGAGCGCCGGCGCCTCGCCGACACCGCCGAGCGACGCGCCGTGACAAACCGCGCAATGCTGTGCGAAGGCCTCCGCGCCTTGCAAAGCCTGCGCGAGCGTGTACACGCCATCCAGTGCCGAACTGGTGGTCTCCTGCGCCCCTACGGCGGCGCTCGCCAGGAAGAGCGCCGCGGCGATGCTTCGACAGGTCATCGGCGCGGCCACCGGATTAGCCCATTGCCTTGATCTGCACGAGCGCCTTGTTCAGCGCCACCTTCTGCGCCTCCGTGACATCGACGAACGGCGGACGCTGGTACGCCTGCGGAGTTTTCATCTGCAGGCTCAGCGCGTACAGCATCGGTCCATAGTCGTCGACGCCGGTGTGCAGGTCCTGCATCACTTTTGTCATGGCCAGATAGCGGTTGTACGCCGCGTGATAGTCCTTGCCGGCGCGGAAGGCCTCGAACACGTCCGCCAGAGGTCGCGCGTAGACGTTGCCGTCCATGCAGATCGCCCCCATGCCGTGTTCCAGAGCGTACAGCAGATTATTCTCAGTACCCGTGCGCATGTTCAGGTCCGGGAACGCCTTGACGAAATCTGCATACTCATCGGCCGGTCCATTCGAGTCTTTGATGCCGGCGAGATTCGGATAGTGCTGCAGACTGCGCAGCAGCTCGTGACTGATCGGAACGCCGCTGGTTTCCGGTATGTGATAGAGATTGATCGGGATGTGAACCTGTTCGAACAGCATCGAGAAGTAACGCTCCAGCCCTTTGGTCGGCGGCCTCTTGTAGTAGAACGGCGGTATTACCAGCAGGCCATCAGCGCCGTTGGCCTCGGCGTGCTGCGCCAGCTCGAGCGTCTCGGGGAAATTCGACGTGCCCGGGCCGACGATTATGTTCATGCCGAGCTTGTCCTTGAGCGCTACTTCCGCGATCTGCTTGCGCTCGGCGACCGAGAACGAGGGGAACTCGCCCGTGGTACCCAGGACCACGATGCCGTCGGCACCGTTGTGCTTGAACCAGGAAAGAATGTCTCTGAATGCGGCGGGATCAAATTTCAGATTCCGGTCGCACGGGGTGACGCTGGCAATCCAGAACAGCGTCTTCGAGGAGCTGCCCAGATTGGGCGTCACGGCTGCCGGCGCGGTGCGCGCGAGCATCGTCGCCGCCGCCGCTCCCATCAGGCTCAAAGCGTCTCTACGTGTCGATTCCACCGAAGTTCTCCAGATTTCTATCGTTGGCCGATGCCCTATCCGTTCGCCACTTATTCGTGCCGCAGTTTACAACAGCACCTGCAGCGGCGATGAGGCTAGCGCTTCTGATACTTTACGACCCCGGGCGTGCCGACCTCGGCGCTGTAAACGCCTCCATGACCGTCAGCCGCAACGCCCTCGCCGCCCGTAGTGATGCGCGTCTCCTGATCGGCCGCGGGATCGGGTATGAAGCTCGTGACCACCCCGTCACGCGCGCTGCCGATACGGATCCCGCGCTTCCAGCCGGGATGATGCCCATAGCCGTCGGCAGCACGCGACTCCGAGTCCGTCACATAGATGGTGTCGTGCTGATCGATAAACACGCCGCTGGGTCGACTGAACTGCGACCAGGTTGCGAGCCACTTGCCGTCCTGATCGAAAACCTGAATGCGATTGTTGGCGCGATCACCGACGAACAGGCGGCCCTGCGAGTCCATCGCGAGCGTGTGCGGCGCCTCGAACTGCCCCGGCCCGCTGCCATGGGAGCCCCATTGCTTGATGAACTTGCCGTGCGAATCGAGCTTTACGACGCGGGCATTGCCCTTGTCTGGCTCATGGCCGTCAGAGACGAAGATGTCGCCGTTGGGTGCCACCAGCACCGCGTTGGGCTCGTGAAACGTGTCGGGACCGTCACCGGACACGCCCGGCTTGCCGAGCGTGCGCAGCAGCTTGCCGTTGCGATCGAATTCGAGCACGTCGTCGCCCTTGCCGTCACCGACATGGCCGTCGGTCACCCAGATGTGGTCAGAGCGATCGATGAACATGCCATGCGGGAATAAGAGCATGCCGGCGCCAAACGATTTGATGAATTGACCTTTAGCATCAAATTCCATGATGGGATCGAGCTTGCTGCCGGCACAGCTGTTCGCGCCGCAGCGATCGCCGATCCAGATGTTGCCTTCACGATCCAGCGCCACCCCGCTGCTCGTGGGCGCACTGGCTTCCTGTGCGAATGCGGCGCCCCAGGGCAGTGCCAGCACACACAGGCCGATCCAGAGAGAAACCATGCGATTGAGAACTGTGGAGTGCATAGGATGCCCTTTTGGTGACGCTTATTGCTTAGGTAGCGAGAAGCAGATGTACTCGCCCGAATAGTTTCCGCCGCTGACGGCCACGACGATGTATTGCCTGCCGTTGAGCATGAAGGTCATCGGTGAACCACTTTGCGGAGCCGGCAACCACACGGCGCCGACCTCCCGACCACTGCCCTGATCATAGGCACGCAGCATGGCGCCGCGCGGGTGATCGGCGGTACTCGTCACCATGCTGTCACCGGCGATGACGAGGGTTTTGGTCAGCAGCGTGCCGATGTTGTAGCTGGTCTGTCCGGTGCGGGGAATCTGCATGCCCTTGAGCGCTGGGCTGTTACGAATGAAGTCGGGCGTCTCGCCATGGGGGATCTGCCATTTGATCTCGCCGCTATCCAGATCGATGGCCGTGATAGTGCTGTAAGGCGGTTTGATAATCGGCAGACCCGCGACGCTCAGC
>JBEKWD010000024.1:0-17066 GCA_049513435.1 Steroidobacteraceae bacterium
CTACCGCGCCGAGGGCATCACGCGGCTGCGCGAGGCCATGAGGGCGCTCGGTGATGTGACCGTTGTGGCGCCTGATCGCAATCGCAGCGGCGCCGGCAACTCCCTCACGCTGGACGTGCCGCTGCGGCTGTTTGCGGCTGAGCCGGGCGTCTACTATGTGGCCGGCACGCCGACCGACTGCGTGCACCTTGCGATTTCAGGTGCACTCGATATTGAGTTCGACATGGTGGCTTCAGGCATCAACGATGGCGCCAACCTTGGCGATGACGTGCTGTATTCGGGCACGGTGGCGGCGGCGATCGAGGGGCGCTTCCTCGGCTTGCCGACATTGGCCATTTCGCTGTGCACGACGCCTGACAGCGCGCGTTGCTTTGATACCGGCGCGCGTGTCGCGCACGCGCTGGTGCTCGCGTTATTGCGCCGGCCACTGGATCGCTCGCTGATCCTGAACGTGAACGTACCGGATCGGCCCTACGATGCATTGGCCGGCTACGCGTCCACGCGCCTGGGGTTCCGCCATCGCTCCGAGGCGGTGATCCCGGCGCGTGATCCGAAAGGCGAGACGGTCTACTGGATCGGCCCGGCCGGCTCTGGACATGACGCCGGGGTCGGCACGGATTTCGACGCCGTGGCCAACGGCTTTGTCTCGGTGACACCGCTGGCGATCGACTTCACGCGTCACGCGGCTCTGCCCGAAATCGGGCGCTGGCTCGAAGGGCTGTGAGTGCGCGCGGCGCAGGGAGGCGGCCCGGATGACCTCGCAGCGTTTTGCCGGCATCGGCATGACCTCGGCTCGCACCCGCGACCGGCTGGTGCAACGTCTGCGCGAGCAGGGCATCCACAACCTGGCGGTGCTCGATCGCATTCGCAACGTGCCGCGGCACATCTTTGTCGATGAGGCCCTGGCAAGCCGCGCCTATGAGGACACGGCGTTGCCGATCGGCTTCGGCCAGACCATCTCACAGCCCTATATCGTCGCACGCATGAGCGAGGCGCTCCTCGAGGCTGGCCCACTCGAGAAAGTCCTGGAGATCGGCACGGGCTGCGGTTATCAGACCGCGGTACTGGCACCGCTGGTGGGCCGCATCTACACGATCGAGCGCATTGCCGCGTTGCTGGCGCGCGCGCGCGCGCGCTGCAAGGAATTGGAGATCCGCAACGTGCGTTTTCGGCACGGCGATGGTGCGCAGGGCTGGAAAAGCCACGCGCCATTTGACGGCATCATCGCCGCGGCCGCCCCGCTTGAGATCCCGGAGGCTCTGATCGCGCAGCTTGCCGTGGGTGGCCGGCTCGTCGTACCGGTGGGCCCCGAGGGCGAGCAGCGGCTCTTGTGCGTAACGCGCGGGGAGCACGGCATCGAGCGCAAACTGCTCGGCGCCGTCGCGTTCGTGCCGCTGCTCAGTGGTTTGAGCTAGTCCTTAGACCCTCGCCCGTGCATTTAGGGGGGTGGAAACGCCAGGCGGGGGCCTCATTAGTGTTTGAATTAGTCTAAATCAGGGTACCGGTGAGAGCCCGGGACGCAGAACTTGCCAGCCGTCCTGAGTCGCGCTTACCATCTGCTCGCCTGTCGGCAAACGCCGACAGCCGGTCTGAACGGACGGGAGGGCTCACGGGAAGAAGACACAGGGATAAAGGGAAGGACCCGATTAGCTTGCAACAACAACAACAGCTTGGTTCGACAACAATAATAGTGCGGAAACCGTTATTCGAATTTGTCAGCTTCGGATAATCTGGGGTTTGTAGGATCTTTCTCTCCCTGTGTCTTCCTCCGGTGTGCTCCAGCGCACACAGCAGGCGAGCGCCTGCACCCGCGGCACATGCGAGCCTTAGGGAAGTAGCCCTAGGGGAATAAGCCGGCCGCCACCGATCGCTCTTCATTAGCCAGGATATTGTAGGTGCGACAGGCCGCCCCGAGGTTCATGCACTCGAGGGCAACCCCGCGCGAGCGAAAACTCGAGCGCAGCCACGCGCTCGGCGTGGCCTGGATCTGACCCTCCCCGAGCAGCACGATCTCGGCTTGCAGCGCAAAGAGCGCGGCCAGTTGCACTTCAGTCAGTTGTTGCAATGAGTTCGCACTCCAGTCGAGCACGAGTCGCTGCGGCGTGATGATCAAGGGCCGCCTGATGTGCTGATCGCCGATCACGATCTCACCCTCGCCATAGCCGCGCACCAGGTGAATGCGCGGATCGGATTCGAGCAGCAGCCGCATGGGCGCTACGATAGCCCATGGCGAGCGAGCTTATTCTGATCCTGTCGGATTTTTTTCCAGACGCCCTGGGCGCGCCGAGCGAGCGGGCAGCACCGCGACTGGCGGCGCTGGAAACGCTGCTGGCAAAATCCCGACGCAGCGCGCTGAGGCAGGGCTGGCGCGCCTGGTTGGCGCAGCGCTTTGCCGCACCTGAGATCGCCGCGCTCGCGCTGGCCGAGGTGGTCGCGCGCGCCTGGTTAGCGCCGAGTGAGGCCAAACATTGGCTCGCGACACCCGTGCATTATTTCGCCGGCCTGGACAGCGTGCACCTGCATCCGGAGGGTTTGTTGCAATTGAGCGCGCAGGATCAGGCCACGCTCGTGGCCGATTTCGAGCTCGTGTTCGCCGATACGCCGTGGCGACTGCACGGCAACGGTGCGCGCGAGCTGCTGCTCAGCGGTCCGCGGCTCGATGCCGACAGCGCGGACCCGGCGCAGTTTGCGGGACTGGACCCTTCAGCCGGTTTGCCACGCGGCGCCGAGCTCGCCACACTGCGCCGCCTGGGCGTTGAAATCGAAATGTGGCTGCATGAGCATCGCGTCAATCAGGAGCGGCGAGCGCGCGGTGAGCTGCCAGTGACCGCATTGTGGTTCTGGGGTGCCTCAGTGCCACGGCGCGCGCCCAGTGCTCTGCGCGCTATCAGCACGGCCGGCGGCTCGCTGCGCCTCTACGGGCGCGACACCTACGCGCAGGCGCTATGGCAGCTGTGCGGGCTCGAAAGCGCGTCCTTGCCTGCGAACCTGCAGGGCGCCCTCGAATCCGAGGCGAGCGCGCACCTGCTGATCGTTCCGGCTCTGGACGCGGACACTCTCGGAGCATTAGAGCACCTGGAGGCGCATTGGCTTGCGCCGGCATTGCAGGCGCTGCGCGCCCGGCGGCTCTCGGCCATTCATCTGCTCGCGGGCACCCGATCCTATCGGCTGCGCCGGCTGCATTTGATGCGCTTCTGGCGCGCCCTGCTGCCCTGGACGGAGCAAATGGCTTGATGCATTCGGGGAATCTGCAGGTCGTGCGCCGCGCCGTGTGCGCACTCGCGCGGGGCCTGGATGCGAGCCTGCATCCGGTATTGCTGAGGATCTACGCGAATCGAGGCATCGTCAGCGCGGCGCAGCTTGGGCAGCCTTTGAACGCTCTGCTGCCGATCGGCAGCCTTGAGTCAGTAGCGGCGGCGGCCGAATTACTCGCCGTGCATCAGCGCCAGGGCGCATCGGTGCTCGTGATCGGCGACTTCGATGCGGATGGTGCCACCAGTACGGTGCTGATCGTGCGCGCGTTGCGCAGCTGGGGCTTCGCGGCCGTGGATTTTCTGGTACCGAATCGTTTTGAGTTCGGCTACGGGCTCACGCCTGAGATCGTTGCGCTCGCCGCGCAGCGCAATCCGACCCTGATCGTTACGGTCGACAACGGCATTTCGAGCAACGCCGGGGTGGCCGCGGCGCGCGCGGCCGGCATCGACGTGCTGATCACGGATCATCATCTGCCTGGTGCGCAGCTGCCGCAGGCCAATGTCATCGTCAATCCAAATCTGCCGGGCAGCCAATTCGCGAGCCGCGCGCTGGCCGGCGTCGGGGTAGCCTTCTACGTGATGGCCGCGTTGCGCCGTTTGCTCGAGGCACGCGCTCGCCTGCCCGCCGATGCACTGCAGGCGGCCGAGCTCATGGATCTGGTGGCGCTCGGTACGGTGGCCGACGTGGTGCCATTCGATGGCAACAATCGCATCCTCGTATCTCAGGGGCTCGCGCGTATCCGCGCCGGACGCTGTGTGGCGGGCATCAGTGCTTTGCTCGAAATCGCGCGCCGCGAGCGCAGCAGCGTGGTCGCCGCGGATCTGGGCTTCGCGGTTGCGCCGCGGCTCAATGCGGCCGGCCGCCTGACCGACATGTCGATCGGCATACGCTGCCTGCTGGCGGATGATCCGGCGCAGGCGCGCGCGCTGGCCCTCGAGCTCGATGCGCTGAACACGGAGCGGCGCGCGATCGAAGCGCGCATGCAGGTGCAGGCGCGTTCGGCGGTACGCGCGCTGCAGGACCTGAGCAGTGGAGTGCGGCGCGCCGGGGTGTGTCTGTTTGATCCGGGCTGGCACCAGGGCGTGGTCGGGCTCGTGGCCAGTCGCGTCAAGGAACGATTGCGCCGGCCGGTGATTGCCTTCGCCCCATGCGATGCGGTGAGCCTGCGCGGCTCGGCGCGCTCGATCCCTGGCGTTCATATCCGTGACGTGCTCGATGCGATTGCAGCACGCGACGGCTCGCTGATACAAAAATTCGGCGGCCATGCGATGGCCGCTGGCCTCACCTTGTCCATGGCAGCTCTGGATACCTTTGCACGCGCCTTCGACGCCGAGTGCGAGCGTGCGCTGGCGCAGCGTGGCTCGCCCGATCTGATCGAAACCGATGGCGAGCTGAGCTGTGCGGAGCTCGCGCTGCCCACCGCGCAGGCACTGCGCGAAGGCGGTCCGTGGGGACCGGGGTTCCCCGAGCCGTTGTTCGACGGCGTATTTCGCATTCAATCGGCGCGCGTGGTCGGCGAGCGGCACCTCAAACTCGCGCTCACGGCGCCCGAGGGCCGCGGGCAGTTCGATGCCATCGCCTTCAACTTTCTGGACGCCGAGGAGCCTGAGTCGCTGCCGCGCGGCGCGGCGCGACTCATCTATCGGCTCGAGAGCAATGAGTATCTGGGTGAGCGACGCCTGCAGGTCGTGATCGAACATCTGTTGCCCGCATGAGGCGGTGCGCCAGCGGCGCATGCTAGGATCGCTCGCATGGAAGTCAGTCAGCTCAAGCGCACTCTGAAAGATCTCGAGGAGCGTGCCGTCTCCTTGAGGGGGTTTCTTTGAGTACGATCGCAAGAAGGAGCGTCTCGAGGAAGTAAATCTCGAGCTCGAGGACCCCGCGATCTGGAGCGCTCCGGACCGGGCTCAGGAGCTTGGCCGCGAACGTGCGCGTCTCGCCGCGGATCTGCAGGAGCTGGACCACGCCAATACCGCCGTCAGTGATGCGGCACAATTGCTCGAGCTGGCCGAGCGCGAGAACGATGAATCCACCGCGCGCGATATCGAGCGCGAGGCCGGCGCGCTCGAGGCCGGCGTGCGCCGGCTCGAGCTCAAGCGCATGTTCCGCGGCGAGATGGACCGGCATAACGCTTTCCTCGATATTCAGGCCGGCGCCGGCGGCACCGAGGCGCAGGACTGGGCGCAGATGCTCTCGCGCATGTATCTGCGCTGGGCCCAGGCACGCGGCTTCAGCTGCGAGATCATCGAGTGGAGTCCCGGTGAGGTAGCCGGCATCAAGAGCGCGAGCATCGCGGTGCAGGGTGAGTATGCCTATGGCTGGCTGCGCACGGAAACCGGCGTGCACCGACTGGTGCGCAAGTCACCGTTCGATTCCGGCAACCGGCGCCACACCTCGTTTGCCTCGGTGTTCGTCGCCCCCGAGGTCGATGACGACATAGCGATCGAGATCAATCCGGCGGACCTGCGCATGGACGTCTATCGCTCGAGCGGTGCCGGCGGCCAGCACGTGAACAAGACCGAATCGGCGGTGCGCATCACCCATATGCCCAGCGGTATCGTGGTGGCGTGCCAGAATGAGCGCAGCCAGCACAAGAACCGCGCCACCGCCATGAAGATGCTCAAGGCCAAGCTCTACGAGCTGGAGGTCAACAAGCGCAATGCCGCGGCCCGCGTGCTCGAGGAATCCAAATCCGACGTGAGCTGGGGCAATCAGATCCGCTCCTATGTGCTTGACCAGTCGCGCATCAAGGATCTGCGCACCGGCGTGGAAGTGGGCAACACGACGGCGGTGCTGGACGGCGACCTGGACCCATTCATGGAAGCGAGCCTGAAGGCGGGACTGTGAACGACGAGGAGAATCGATTGATCGCGGAGCGGCGCGCGAAGCTCAGCGCGCTGCGCGCGCACGGACCGGCTTTCCCCAATGGATTTCGTCGCGATGCGCTCGCCGCGCAACTGCTCTCAAGCTATGCGGATCGCGATAGTGCCTGGCTCGAGGCCAACCCGGTGCACGTGCGCGTGGGCGGACGCATGATGTTCAAGCGCGTGATGGGTAAGGCCAGCTTTGCCAAGATTGCCGACCGCAGCGGCCAGATCCAGCTGTTCCTGCAGGAGAACGCGCTCGGCGCGGGCTACGAGGCGTTCAAGAGCTACGATGTCGGCGACGTGCTGGGCGCCGAAGGCCAGCTATTTCGCACGCGTACGCAGGAATTGTCGGTGCGTGTGGAGAAGCTGAGCCTGCTGGCTAAGTCGCTGCGGCCGCTGCCCGAGAAATGGCATGGATTGGCCGACACCGAGACGCGCTACCGGCAACGCTATGTCGATCTGATCATGACCGAGCGCAGCCGCGAAGTATTTCGCGTCCGCAGCCGCATCGTGCGCTATCTGCGCGACTTTTTGGACGCGCTCGATTTCCTCGAGGTCGAGACGCCGATGATGCAGCCGATACCGGGCGGGGCGGCCGCGCGGCCGTTCGTGACGCATCACAATGCGCTCGATCAAAGAATGTATCTGCGCATCGCCCCCGAGCTCTATCTCAAGCGCCTGATCGTCGGCGGCTTCGAGCGTGTCTACGAGATCAATCGCAATTTTCGCAATGAGGGCCTCTCGACCCAGCATAATCCCGAATTCACGATGCTCGAGCTCTACTGGGCCTACACCGACTATCTCGAGCTCATGGAATTGCTCGAGCGGCTGCTACTTGGGCTTGCCGATGCGGTCCTTGGCGGCCGGCTCGTGCGCTACCAGAGCCGTGACTACCGGCTCGATCAGCCCTTCAGGCGCATCAGCATCGAGGATGCGCTGCTCGAGCACAACAGCGAGCTCGAGCGCGGCCGCCTGCGCGACGTGGCGTATTTGCGCGCCGCCTGCGAGCGCCTCGGCGTGCCGTACGCTGCGCATGATGGCGCGGGCAAATTGCAGATCGAGCTGTTCGAGAAGACCGTGGAGCACCGGCTCATGGACCCGACTTTCGTCTACGCCTACCCGGCCGAAGTCTCGCCGCTCTCGCGTGCCAACGACGCCGATGCGTTCCTGACTGATCGCTTCGAGCTGTTTCTGGCCGGCCGCGAGCTGGCTAACGGCTTCTCCGAGCTCAATGATCCGGAGGATCAGGCCGCTCGCTTTCGCGCGCAGGTGCAGCGCCAGGACAGCGGCGATGATGAGGCGATGCGCTACGACGAGGATTACATCAGGGCGCTCGAATACGGCATGCCGCCCACTGCGGGGCTCGGCCTGGGTGTGGACCGACTGGTCATGTTTCTGACCGATTCGCCCTCGATTCGCGATGTGCTGCTGTTTCCGCACATGCGGGCCGAAGGCTGAGCGCTGCAGGTTCGATGTCGGCCCACGATCAGCGCGCACAGCCCATCGGTGTGTTCGATTCCGGCGTCGGCGGCCTGACCGTGCTGGGCGCGCTGCAGCTGGAACTGCCGGGCGAGGATTTCCTTTATCTGGGCGATACTGCGCGCCTGCCTTACGGCACCAAGAGTCCGCAGACCGTCATACGTTACGCACTGGCCGCCGCGGATGTGCTGGTCCGGCGCGGCGTGAAAGCGCTCGTGGTTGCCTGCAATACCGCGTCGGCGGCGGCATTGCCTGCCATGCGCGAGCGACACGCGCCGTTGCCGGTGATCGGTGTGGTTGAGCCTGGAGCGCAGGCCGCGGTCGCGGCATCACGCAGCGGCCACATTGCGGTGATTGGCACCGAGGCGACCGTGCGCGGGGGCACCTATCAGGCTGCGATCACGCGGCTGCGGCCCGACGCCGTCGTGCGTGCCATGGCCTGCCAGGTATTCGTGGCGCTCGCGGAGGAGGGTTGGATCGACGGCGCGGTGGCGCGCGATGCTGCGCAGCGCTACCTGGTGCCATTGCTCTCGCTCAAAGGCGAGGGTGATATCGCCTCGGACACGCTGGTGCTCGGCTGTACGCACTTTCCGCTGTTGCTGCCCATCATCCGCCAGAGCGTTGGTACAGCCGTGAACATTGTCGATTCCGCGGCCACCACCGCGCGCGCCGTGCGCCAGCGCCTTGAAGCACAGGCTCTGCTGCGCGAACCTCGCCCCAGCGGCGGCGGCATCGGCTCGCTGCGCTTCCTGGCCACCGACGGCGTGGCGCGCTTTGCGGCAATCGGCGGGCGCTTCCTGGGCGTCGCAATCGCGCCGGACGAGGTCGAATTGCTCGACATTTAGTGAATAATGATGAGTGAATGATGATCGCTTCAATCTGCAGGAGAGTCCGACGATGAGCACACGATCCATGGCGCGGTTGGCGCGCGCGCTGGGCGCCGCCTTGACGGCGATCACTCTGGCCACGGCAATGACCATTGCGCCGGCCATGGCGACCGACGCCGCTGCGAGCAACTCGGCCAAGCCGATGAGCGAGGACGACAAGACGCTCTACGCCCTGGGTTGGTTGCTCAGCCGTAATATCCAGTCCTTTCAGCTCACGAGCGCCGAACTCCGGACCATGGAGGCCGGTCTGAACGATGCCATCAATCATCGCTCCCCGGGCGTCGATATCGACGTGTACGCGCCGAAAGTGCAGGCGCTGCAGCACACGCGCATGGCGGCGCTCGAGCAGCACGAGAAGCAGGTCGGCCAGGCCTATCTCGCGGCGGCCGCGGCCACGCCCGGCGCACAGAAGACGCCCACTGGAATCGTGTATTTCCCGCTGACTGCAGGCACGGGTGCGAGTCCAGAGCGCACTGATCAGGTCACCGTGCATTACGAGGGCAAGCTCATCGATGGCACGGTGTTCGACAGCTCCATCAAGCGCGGCCAGCCTGCCACGTTCAATCTGGGCTCGGTCATCCCGTGCTGGACGGAGGCACTACAGCTCATGAAGGTCGGTGGCAAGACCCGTTTCGTTTGTCCCGCAATCCTCGCCTATGGCGAGCGCGGCGCGCCCCCGGTGATCAACCCGGGCGCCACTCTGGTGTTTGAGGTCGAGCTGCTCAACATCGCTCCCCATGCAGCCGCCGGCCCAGCGCCCGCCGGGCCAGCGCCCTCGGGACCAGCGCCCGGCGGGTCATCCCCCGCTGGCCCAGCCCCTGGCCAACCGGCCGCCGGCAACCGGCCGCCCAATTGATTCGCAGCCTTAGCCGCCCGGCGTCACGATGCGCATCGACAGATCAATTGCGGTGACGTGCTTGGTCAATGCGCCCACGGAGATGAAGTCGATGCCGGTCTCGGCTACGGCCCCCACGCCTTGCAGCGTGACGCCGCCTGAGGATTCGAGCAGCACCGGGCGCTCATCGGCGCGATTGATGGCCACCGCGGCGCGTAATTGCTCGAGGTTGAAGTTATCCAGCAGGATGATATCGGCCCGCGCTTGCAGGGCCTCGCGCAACTGCTGCAGATTCTCGACCTCCACTTCTATGCGCAACTGCGGCGCAAGAGCGCGTGCGCCGCTCACGGCCGCGCCGATCGAGCCGGCCGCCGCGATATGGTTCTCTTTGATCAGCACGAGGTCGTACAGGCCCATGCGATGATTGCTCGCGCCACCGCAATGCACGGCGTATTTCTGCGCCGTGCGCAGTCCCGGAATTGTCTTGCGCGTATCGAGGATCTGACAGCGCGTGCCGCTGACGGCATCGACATAACGCCGCGTCAGCGTCGCCGTGCCCGACAGCAGTTGCAGGAAATTCAGCGCAGTGCGCTCTCCCGTCAGCAGCGCGCGTGTTGGACCCGCGAGCGCACAGAGCACCGAATCGGCGGCAACGCTTGCGCCTTCAGGGTAGTGCCAGCTGACTTGCACCGCTGCATCGATCTGACGAAAGGTCTCATCGAACCAAGCTGCGCCGCACAGCACGGCAGGCTCGCGGCACAACACCTGCGCGCGCGCTATTTGCGCTGCGGAAATCAGACTGGCGGTGACGTCCCCGGAGCCGACGTCCTCGCGCAAGGCGCGCGTCACTTGATCGCGCAGGTCGGGGGGCAGCTTACTCAGAGTCGGTCCGACCTGTCTTTCTGCGCAGGATTGGGCTAATTCGCTTTGAAGAATAGGTCAGCGACCCCCATAATTCAACGCAGTGCTCACGATCAGGGGAAATTGATGGATGTCAGCGATCGAATCCGCAAGGAACTGGGCTCCGCCCCGGTGGTGTTGTTCATGAAGGGCACGCCGGAGTTCCCACAGTGCGGCTTCTCGGCCCAGACCGTCGCGGCCCTGCGCAACCTTGGCGCGAAGTTTCATTACGTGAACATCTTCGACGATCCCGAGTTGCGCGAAGCGCTCAAACGCTTCTCGAACTGGCCGACCTATCCGCAGTTGTATGTCAACGGCGAGCTGGTCGGTGGCTGTGATATCGCGCTCGAGATGTACCGCAACGGCGAGCTCAAGGATCTGCTCGCGACCGCCGGCGTCGTCGCCGCCTGAGGAGGCTCTTAGGCCCCCTCGGCTCAGGGCTCCTCCGGCGCTGTACTGTCCTCGGGCTCGAGCGCGGCGATCGTGAGGGCTGCCCAGCCGAGGTCGCGCGCGCGCTGCTCGGCGCGCCCGTAACTCTGGTTGAGTTCGTTGCAGATCAGGCAAAACAGATCGGCGGTGCGTTCGGCGTCGTAGCTAGCCGAATGCGCTGAGGATTTGTCCCACGCCAGGCCTGCCACCGCGGTCGCCTTCGCCAGCACGGTCTGACCGAGGGCCGCCCCGGCCAGTGTCGCGGTATCGAAGCACGAGAAGGGATGAAACGGATTGCGTTTCAGGCCAGTGCGCGCGACCGCTGCATTCAGGAATGCGAGATCGAAGGATGCATTGTGACCGACCAGTACGGCGCGCCGGCAGCCGTGCGTGCGCATCGCGCTGCGAACCTCACGAAATATTCGCCCCAACGCATCGCCCTCATCGATCGCGGGGCGCAGTGGATGCCAGGGATCGATCTTATTGACCTGCAGCGAGATCGGATCGAGGCGCGAGTTCTCAAACGGGCGCACATGATATGAGTGTGTAGCGCCGCGATATAGGCGGCCACCGGGCTCGATCTCGACGAACACGGCTGCAATCTGCAACAGGGCGTCGGTGCCGGGCTGAAAGCCGCCGGTCTCGACGTCGACGACTACGGGCAGGAAGCCACGAAAGCGGCGCAACATCAGCGGTGTACTCGCATCCGGTGCCGCTGCCGCCGCGGCGGCCGCTGCAGGATCCGGTGTCGGCGCGTCGCTCATGGCGGCGCACCCGACAAGCGCCATGACAGGCTCTGAGCGGCGCGCAATGGCACGAGCTCGTCGGCGCCGAACGGATAGCTTGCAGGCACGGTCCAGGGTTGCCGGATCAGCGTGATGTATTCCTGATTGCGCGGCAGGCGGTAGAAATCAGCGCCGAATTCGGCGGCGAAACCGTGCAGCCGCGCGAGTATTCCTTCGGCGTCGAAAATTTCCGCGTAGAGTTCGATGCCGGCATGCGCGGAGAAGATGCCCGCGCAACCGCAGGCACTCTCCTTGGCGTGGCGAGCATGCGGGGCGCTGTCGGTCCCAAGGAAAAAGCGCGGATTGGCCGCATCAAGCGCCTCGAGCAGGCTGCGCCGGTCCAGCTCACGCTTGAGCACGGGGCGGCAGTAATGATGCGGCCGGATGCCGCCGTCAAACAGCGCATTGCGATTGAGCAACAGATGCTGCGGCGTGATCGTTGCGGCCACACCCGGGCGGGCGCTGCGTACGAATTCCACGGCGGCACGCGTGGTGATGTGCTCGAAGACGATGCGCAGTGTTGGCCAGCGCTCGGCCAGGGGGGCGAGCACGCGCTCGATGAAGCGCTCCTCGCGGTCGAATACATCGATGTCATGGTCGGGTACTTCGCCGTGCACCAGCAACGGCAAGTCCAGCGTGCTCATCGCGGCCAGGGCGCCCTCGAGCCGCCCATAATCGCGCACGCCCGCCTCCGAGTGCGTGGTCGCGCCAGCCGGGTAGAGCTTGGCGCCGAAGATCTGGCCGCACGCGTGGGCCAGTCCGATTTCAGTTGCGCTGGTCTCATCGGTCAGAAACAGCGTCATCAACGGCTCAAATTTCGCTGAGGGCGGCAGCGCGGCGAGGATGCGCGCGCGATAGGCCTGGACTTGGGCGGTCGTCGTCAGCGGCGGCACGAGGTTGGGCATCACGATGGCGCGCGCGAAGCGCGCGGCGCTGAAGGGCAGCACCGCTGCGAGGGCTGCGCCGTCGCGCAGATGCAGGTGCATGTCATCCGGACGGCGCAGTCGCAGCTGCGCGCTCATCGGGGGCTCGGTCCGAAGGTGCGCGTGTGCAGGCGCTGCGAGAGCAACAGTTCGAGCACGAAGCGCACGCCGAAGCCTGTGATGTCGGTTCCGACATGGGCCAGACCTCCGCGGCGCGTGGCCGATGAGAGGTCCACGTGCACCCAGGGCACGTCGCCGATGAAACGCTGCAGGAAGCGCGCTGCGAGGATATGGTCGCCCTTGCCCTCGAGCGCGCACTGCATGATGTCGGCGACTGTGCTGTCCAGATCGCTGTCGAAATCCGCATCCATCGGAAAGTTCCAGACGCGCTCCCCGCTGGCCCGCCCCGCCGCGATTAGGGCATCCGCGAGCTCGGGCCGATTGGTGAATACGCCGCTGTAGCGCTCGGTCAGCGCATGCACGCAGGCGCCCGTGAGCGTGGCTCACCTGGATCGTGGTGCCGTTGCTCGCGCGCACGACCTCCTGTGGCCGGTAGGCCGTGGGTCCGGTGTTGTTCTCGCTGATGGCTAGCCACGCATCCGCATTCAAATCGGCCTTGAGCTCGGCGAGGGCCACGAGACTCGCGAGGGCCACCGCGCTACCCGCCATGTCGGTATGCATCTCGAGCATCGAGCGGTGCGGCTTCAGATTTACGCCGCCGGTGTCGAACAGGATGCCCTTGCCCACGAGTGCCACATCCGGCGACCGCGAGCGTGAGCGCCGACGAGCACGCGCACCACGCCAGCGCAGCTGCGCGATGCCGGCGTTACGTGCGGCGTTGCCGCGTGCTACCGCGAGGAACGCGCCGGCACCGAGCCCTCGCAGCCGCGCCTCCGAATACCATTGCAGACCGAGGCCATGCCGCCGCGCGAGGCCCGTGAGCAGCAGGCGATAGGCACGCGCATCGAGCACGTTGGGCGGCAGCGCGGTGAGCGCTCGCACCAGATTGCCCGCGCGCGCGCTGGCCGCGATGCGCTCGATGTCCAGGGGCGGAGAGGCGTAAAGCTCGATTTCTTGAAGCGCCCAGGCGTCGCCCGCACGCGTGCGAAAATCAGGCAGCGCGAAGCTCTCGCTCCACACGGCACTCAACAGCGCTTCGCACCACTGCGCACAGTCCTCGAGCGCCGGACTGACGATCAGGCCGATGCGCTTGGGCCGGCGCGCGGCGAGCTCGCGCACGAGGCGTCCCGCGAAACTCAGGCGCTCGAAGCTGCTGGCGTTGGATTTGACGTAACCCAGTAGCGCCAGGCTCTGGCGCGCGTTCGTGAGCGTCGCAGTGCGAAATTTGAGTGCGATCGGCGAAGCGCGTGCGTGCAGAGCGCGCCAGCACTGTGCTTCCGGCAATCGATTCCACAGCAATTTCTCGTCCGCTGTGACCAACACGAGCAGGGCATCGAGCGTTGCAGCTGTGCGCTCGGCGGGCAGCGCAGCCGTGCGCTTGAGCGCCGCCAGGGTAGTGTCGGGGAGCATCGCCGCCGGCGGTCCCAATCGCCGCCGCTTGGTGTTGATCATGCTGCCTGAGATTTTTGAATCATGCGAACCTGGTCGGAGCGCTTGGTTGGCGCGCAGTGCTTCGCGCCGCTACGCTGCGGGAATCCTAACACAGCAACCAGCGAGCACTATTGCGCCGTCTCAGGCCGCGCGCGCTGTCCGCACGCTGCACAGGCACGCGTTCCCGGAAAGCACTAGAATTAGCCTATGAATGATGTCAGCACCCCCTCGGATGGAGATCCGCTCGAGACGCGCGAATGGCTGGAATCGATCGATTCGGTGCTGCGACTGGAGGGCCCGCAGCGCGCGCATTATCTGCTCGAGCGCCTGATCGACCACACGCGCCGTTCCGGCGCTTATCTCCCCTTTCGGCCCAATACCGCCTACGTCAACACGATTGCCTCCTCGGCACAGCCTGAGTATCCGGGCGATCGCGCACTCGAGCGGCGCATCGAGGCCTACATACGCTGGAACGCGATGGCGATGGTAGTGCAGGCGAATCGCAAATCCAGCGAGTACGGCGGCCACATCTCGAGCTACGCATCCTCGGCAACGCTGTACGAAGTCGGCTTCAATCATTTCTGGCGCGCACCGAGCCCCGCGCATCCGGGCGATCTGATCTACATACAGGGGCATTCTTCGCCGGGTATCTACGGCCGCGCGTATCTGGAAGGGCGCCTGAGCGAGGAGCAGCTGAGTTATTTTCGCCAGGAAGTCGGCGGTCACGGTCTCTCGTCCTATCCGCACCCCTGGCTGATGCCGCACTTCTGGCAATTCCCGACTGTATCGATGGGACTTGGGCCCATGATGGCGATCTATCAGGCGCGATTCATCCGCTATCTGGAGAATCGCGGGCTGGTGGCGCCCTCTGATCGCAAGGTCTGGTGCTTCTGCGGCGACGGTGAGATGGATGAGCCCGAGTCCATGGGCGCGCTCACGATGCCCGTACGCGAGAAGCTCGATAATCTTATTTTTGTCGTCAACTGCAATCTGCAACGTCTAGACGGACCGGTGCGCGGCAACGGCAAGATCATCCAGGAGCTCGAAGCCGCCTTTCTGGGCGCCGGATGGAATGTCATCAAGGTGATCTGGGGTTCGCGCTGGGATCCGCTATTGGCGCGCGATACCAACGGGATTCTGCGACGCGTCATGGACGAGTGCGTGGACGGTGAATATCAGAACTTCAAGGCAAAAGGCGGCGCGTACACGCGTGAGCATTTCTTTGGCAAGGACCCGCTGCTGAAGGAGATGGTGGCCAATATGTCCGACGAGGACATCTGGCGTTTGAATCGCGGCGGCCACGATGCGCGCAAGGTGTTTGCGGCATACGATGCCGCGCTGCGCTGCCAGGGCCAGCCAACCGTTATTCTGGCGAAGACCGTCAAGGGCTTCGGACTCGGCAAGAGCGCCGAGGGCCAGATGGCGACTCACCAGCAAAAGAAGCTCGATGATGAGGCGCTCAAAACGCTGCGCGACCGCTTGAATATTCCGATCTCGGATGCGGACATCGCCGGGCTGCCGTTCTACAAGCCAGCCGAGGATAGCGCCGAGATGCTCTACCTGCAGGAGCGGCGCAAGGCGCTCGGGGGCTACCTGCCGGCGCGCAAACCCACCGCGCCAGAATTGATGGTGCCGCCGCTCGAGGCATTTCGCTCGATCCTGGAGGGCACCGCCGATCGTGAGATATCGACCACGATGGCCTTCGTGCGCATTCTCACTGTGCTGCTCAAGGACAAGAACATCGGCAAGAACATCGTGCCGATCGTGCCGGATGAGGCGCGTACCTTTGGTATGGAGGGTCTGTTTCGCCAGATCGGCATCTACTCGGCGGTCGGGCAGCTGTACACGCCGGTCGACGCCGAGACATTGATGTCATATCGCGAGGACAAAAAGGGCCAGATGCTCGAGGAGGGCATCAACGAGGCCGGTTCGATCTGCTCCTGGATAGCCGCGGCGACGTCCTACGCCAACCACGGCATCAGTATGGTGCCGTTTTATATCTATTACTCGATGTTCGGTTTTCAGCGCGTCGGGGACTTCATCTATGCGGCCGGTGACATGCGCTCGCGCGGATTCCTGCTCGGTGCAACCGCCGGGCGCACGACGCTCGCCGGCGAGGGTCTGCAACATCAGGACGGCCACAGCCAGCTGGTCGCAACCACCGTGCCTAACTGTCGGGCCTATGACCCGGCATATGCTTATGAACTAGCCGTGATCATCCAGCACGGCATGACGACCATGTACGCGCGCAACGAGAGTGTTTTCTATTACATCTCGCTCATGAACGAAAACTATGCGCAGCCCGCGCTGCCTGCCGAAGCGCAGGCGGGCATCATCAAGGGTGGGTATGTGCTGCGGCCTGGGCCTTCCGGCAAGACGCGCACTACGCTGCTCGGCAGCGGTACGATTCTGCGTGAGTGCATTGCCGCCGCGCAGATCCTCGAACAGCAATTCGGCGTGGCGGCCGATGTGCTATCGATCACGAGCTTCAGCGAGCTGCGCCGCGAGGCAATCGAGTGCGAGCGCTGGAACCTGTTGCATCCGGCGCAAAGCGCGCGCGTGCCCTACGTGCGCTCACTGCTGGAGCCTTTCGAAGGACCGGTAGTGGCTGCCACCGACTACATGCGAACCGTGCCAGACCAGGTGCGCCAGTGGATCGCGCGGCCGTACTTGACGCTTGGCACCGATGGCTTTGGCCGCAGCGATGCGCGCTCGCCGTTGCGACGTCATTTCGAAGTCGATCGGAATTTCATCACGCTGGCCGCGCTCAAGGCACTCGCCGACGCCGGTCGCATTGAGCGCAGTACCGTGATCGGCGCAGTGCAGGCACTGGGCATCGATCCGGACAAAGCCGATCCGCTGACCGCCTAAAGATCGAGGAACCACCTTGGCTTCGAAGGACATTCACTTGCCCGATCTGGGCGGTTTCAAGGACGTGGCGGTCATCGACGTGCTGGTGAAGCCCGGTGAAACTGTCCAAGTTGATACGCCGTTGCTTACGCTCGAGACCGACAAGGCGACGATGGACGTGCCCTCGCCGTTCGCCGGCGTAATCGAGGCACTGCACGTCGCGCGCGGCGCGCGCATATCAACCGGCAGCCTGATTGCAACGCTGACGGTGCCGGAGGGGCAGACCGACGCGCTCGCCCCAGCCG
>JBEKWD010000025.1:0-12602 GCA_049513435.1 Steroidobacteraceae bacterium
ATGAATACTCGGCACGCGCGCGCCCTTGAGTGCCGATCGCGCTGTGGCAGGGGCCGGCCTCACGGATTGTGCTCCAGCCAGCCGCCGCCGAGCGCCTCGTACAAGGTCACCCGATTGCTCTGCTCAGCCCTACGCGTGGTGATGAGGCCCTGCTGCGCGGTGTAGTTGCTTCGTTGGGAATCGAGCACGACCAGATAGCTGTCGCGGCCGGATTTGTAGCGCCGCTGCGAGAGCTCAAAGGCACTCTGCGTCGCATCGACCAGCGCTTGCTGTGCCGCGCGCTGACGCGCGAGCGTTGCGGTCAGTGCCAGTCCATCGGCGACCTCGCGAAACCCGGATTGGATGGCCTTCTCATATTGGGCCACGGCGATATCGCGATCCACCTTGGACACCGTCAGGCCGGCCCGCAGCGCACCGCCATGAAATATCGGCAGCGTCGCCTGAGGAAGGAAAGCCCAGGCTTCTGTGCCTGCCTTGAACAGGCCCGCGAGCTGCTCACTCGCAGTGCCTATGTCAGCCGTGAGCGTGATTTGCGGAAAAAAAGCGGCGCGCGCAGCGCCAATATTCGCGTTAGCTGCGCGCAGCGTATGCTCGGCTTCGAGCACGTCGGGCCGGCGTAACAGCACATTCGAAGGCAGACCCGCCGGCAGCGCGTCGATTCCCATGATGCTCGCGTCAAATTGCTCGGGCAGCCAGCTCGGATCAAGTGTGGTGCCGACGAGCAAGGTGAGCGCATCGGTATCCTGCGCGACGTTGCCTTCGTAGCGCGCGGCGTCCGCGCGCGCCTGCTCCACCGTGGTCTTCGCCTGCGCCAGATCCAGACCCGAGGCGGACCCGATCTCATGTTGCTTCTCGGCCAGGTCAAAGGACTTCTGTTGGCTCTCCAAGGTTTGCTGCGCCAGCTGCCGTAATTCTCGATCCGCCGCCAAAGTCAGATAGGCGTTGGCGATCTCGGCGATAAGGCTCAGTTGTGCGCCTCGGCGCGTTTCTTCCTGCACCATATATTGCTCGAGCGCCGCATGCGTCAGGCTGCGCACGCGACCGAACAGGTCCACCTCGTAGGACGTCACGCCCACGCCAACGTCGTAATACTCGGTGGTGTATGCAAAGCCGAAGCTCAGGGCTGGCGGATAAGACTCCTTGGTGTAGCTGGCGGTGGCGTCGATCTGTGGCAGCAGCGCCGCTCGTTGGATGCGGTACTGCGCGCGCGCGCGTTCGATATTGAGCACGGCCACGCGCAGGTCGCGATTGTTCGACAGCGCCAATTCAATGAGGCGTTGCAATCGCGAATCCACAAAAAAATCGCGCCAACCGATCTCGCGTGTTTCCCCCGTACCCGGGGCCGCAGCCGCGGTGTCGCTCGCCGTAGTGGCCGGGATCGGCCATTGATCAGGCACAGGCAGGGCCGGCGCCCGGTAGCGCGGCTCGAGCGTACAGCCGGCAACCAGGCTCAGGCACGCCATGGCGCAAACCCTCGCCGCCACGCGCCGACCTTGGCCGGGCTCGAGCCTCATGGCTGCGGGCTCCCGGATAACGGGCCAGCCCCTGCCGGTGCTGTGCCGTGCTCCGGCTCATCGGGCAGCGAGTGAAACAGCCGTTGCACGACCACGAAGAATACGGGAATGAAGAAGATCCCCAGGAACGTGCCGGCGAGCATACCGCCGAACACACCCGTACCGATTGCGCGCTGGGCACCGGCACCCGCGCCCGTTGCGACCGCAAGTGGCAGCACGCCCAGGCCGAATGCCATTGAAGTCATAAGGATCGGGCGCAGGCGATCGCGCACTGCATGCAGCGTGGCTTCAATGACCGGCGCGCCCTTCTCAACATTTTCCTTGGCGAACTCGACGATCAGAATCGCGTTCTTGCTCGCCAGGCCGATCGTTGTGAGCATCGCAACCTGAAAATAAATATCGCGCTCCAGACCGCGCACGGCCGTGGCAAGCACAGCGCCGATCACGCCGAGTGGTACGGCGAGCAGAATCGCCGTGGGGATCGACCAGCTTTCATAGAGTGCCGCCAGACACAGAAACACGACGATCAGCGAGAGCGTATAGAGCATCGGGGTTTGCGCGCCCGCCGCGATTTCCTGGTACGACTGGCCGGCCCAGTCGACCGAGAACCCGGGCGGCAACTTCGCCACGAGCTTGACGATTTCCTTCATCGCCTCGCCCGAGCTCACGCCGGGCGCCGCCTGGCCATTAAGCTCCATGGCCGAAACACCGTTGAAGCGCTCCAGACGCGGCGAGCCATAATCCCAGTGCGTGTTGGTGAAGGAAGCCGTGGACACCATTTGCCCGCGACTGTTACGCACATACCAGCGGCCGAAGTCCTCGGGCACCATGCGAAACGGCGCATCAGCCTGGATGATGACGTGCTTCACGCGCCCGCGGTCGATGAAATCATCGATATAGCGCCCACCCCAGGCGACGGCCAGCGTCGTGTCGACATCCTGCATCGCCAAACCGAGGGAACTGGCCTTCTGGGCGTCCACATCCAGATGAAATTGCGGCGCGTCTTCCTGACCGTTCGGACGCACATTCGCGAGCAGCTTGTCCTTCGAGGCCATGAACAGAAACTGATTGCGTGCGGCAGTCAGCGCAACATGGCCCTGGCCGTTGTCGTCCTTCAAAAAGACATCGAAGCCCTGCGAGTTACCCAGCTCGGTCACCGGCGGGGGTGCAAAGGCAAAGGCCATCGCATCCTTGATCTGAGACAACGCACCGTATGCGCGTCCCTGCATGGCCGGAATGGTCTGACCCTTACCCCGGCGATCGCTCCAGTCCCTGAGCAACACGAAACCAATGCCCGCGTTCTGTCCGCCACCGCTGAAACTGAAGCCCGCAACCGTGAAGATCGACTCGACTGAGGCGCTCTCCTGCTTGAGAAAATAATTCTGCACCTGATCCAGTGCACGCCAGGTGCGCTCCATGGTCGCTCCGACCGGTGCCTGCACCAACGTGAACAAGTAACCTTGATCCTCGTCGGGTAAAAACGCGGTCGGTAGCCGTATGAACAATAGGCCCATGAGCGAGGCGATCAATAGATAGATCACCATGTAGCGAAACGGCTTACCGAGCATGCGCGCGACGATGCCGCGGTAGCGCACACTACCGCTCTCGAAATGCCGATTGAACCAATTGAAAAAGGCGAGGTTCGAGTGATGGCCACCTTTTGGTACCGGCTTGAGCAGCGTTGCACACAGCGCCGGGGTCAGCACGATCGCAATGATCACCGAGAGAATCATCGCCGAGACGATCGAGACCGAGAACTGCCGGTAGATCACCCCGGTCGATCCCGCCAGAAATGCCATCGGAATGAACACCGCCGAGAGCACGGTTGCAATGCCGATCAGCGCGCCCGTGATTTGATCCATGGAGCGGCGCGTCGCTTCGACCGGCGAGAGCCCCTCTTCGCTCATGAGCCGCTCGACGTTCTCGACCACGACGATCGCATCATCCACCAGCAGGCCGATCGAGAGCACGATCGCGAACATGCTGAGCATGTTGATCGAAAAGCCGGCGACGTTGAGCGCCGCGAAGGTGCCGAGCAATACGACCGGCACCGCAATCGTCGGAATCAAGGTGGCGCGGATGTTCTGCAGGAACAGCAACATGACCAGGAACACCAGCACGATGGCCTCGAGCAGCGTCTTGACGACTTCCTCGATGGATTTGCGCACGTACGGCGTCGTATCGTAGGGGATGATTGCCTTGAGTCCGGGCGGCAGTCGCGGCTGTATGCTCTTGAGTAGCGCCGAGACTCCGGCGACGGTGCGCAGCGCGTTGGCGCCGGTCGCCAGCGTGATGGCCATGCCGGATGCGGGCTGGCCGTTGTACTTGGCCGCGAAGGCATAGGTCGCCTGGCCGAGCTCGACGCGGGCCACATCGCTCAGATGGAGCGTCGAGCCATCGCTGCCACTGCGCAGCACAATGGCGCGAAATTGCTCGGGTGTCTGCAGTCGGCCGAGCGCCGTGACGGTCGCATTGAGCTGTTGTCCCGGCACCGACGGCACATCGCCGAGTTGACCGATCGAGACCTGGGCATTCTGCGCCTGCACCGCCGCGATGACGTCGGCGGGCGTGATCGCATAGGCGTTGAGCTTGTCGGCATCCAGCCAAATGCGCATCGCATACTTGGCACCGAACAGTTGGATCGTGCCGACACCTTCGACACGACTCAATGGATCGACCACGTTACTCGCGATGTAATCGCCGATGTCGCCGGCGCTCATCTTGCCGTCTTCGGACACGAAGCCGATCGCCAGCAGAAAGGCGCTATTGCTCTTGCTGACGACGATGCCCTGCTGCTGCACGATCTGCGGCAGCAGTGGCACGGCCTGCTGCAGTTTGTTCTGTACCTGCACCTGCGCGGTATCCGCATTGGTGCCACTGGCAAAGGTCAGAATGATCGCGACGTTGCCTTGGCTGTCGCTGGTCGAATCGATGTAGATCAGGCCGTCGAGCGCGGTCATGTTCTGCTCGATGATCTGGGTCACCGAATCCTCGACGGTCTTGGCCGAGGCTCCCGGGTAGGACGCCGTGATCGACACGGCCGGCGGCGCAATGTTCGGATAACGCGCAATCGGCAGCCGCGTGATCGAGACAATGCCGATCAGCATGATGATGAAGGCGATGACCCACGCAAAGATGGGCCGATCAATGAAGAAGCGCGACAACATGGGAGCTGGTGCGGACTAACGCGCAGCAGTCGCAGCGCTGGCAACGCCGGCGCTCGTCGCGCCTGTGCTCGCCGCCGTATCGCTGCCAGAGGCAGCCGCACCGATCCCGCTCGCCGCAGTGGCTTCCACCGGCTTGACCGCCATGCCGGGCTGTACCTTTTGCAGGCCTTCGACGATCAGCCGATCGCCCGCGACCAGACCCTCATCCACGAGCCATTGATTGCCCACGGTGCGCGAGACCTTCACCTCACGCGGTTCGACCTTATCGTCGTGGTTCACGATCAAGGCGGTGGCGTTACCCTTTGGGTCACGCATGATGGCCTGTTGCGGCGCCAGTAGCCCCTTCGCGAGCACGCCCTCGCTGAGCACGGCGCGCACGTACATGCCCGGCAACAACAGACCGTCCGGATTGGGCACGAGCGCACGCAATTGGTAATCGCCGGTGGTCGGATCCACCGTGACTTCGGCGAACTGCAGTTTGCCATCATGATCGTAGCGGCTGCCGTTGATCAGCAGTATTTCTACCGGCGCCTCGTTGCCCGTGGCCTGGACGCGCCCGTCGACGATTTCCTGGCGCAATTGCAGCCACTCGCGGCTCGACTGGCTGACATCAACATAGATCGGATCGAGCTGCTGGATCGTGGCCATGGCCGCGGTCTGATTCGCGGTCACCAGTGCGCCGGGAGTCACCGTGGACTTGCCGATGCGACCGCTGATCGGCGCGGAAATATGGGCGTACGCCAGACTCGTCGCCGTGCTGTCGACGGTGGCCTGGGCCGAGGCGACGTCCGCTTGTGCCTGCGCCAGCGCCGCGACCGCATTGTCATTATCCTGCGCGCTGACGGCGTCAATCTTTACCAGTTCGGCGGAGCGCTTGGCCGCCAGCTGCGCCGCGGCCAAGGTGGCCTGCGCCCTTTGCAGCGCTGCCTTCGCGCTGTTGTACTGCGCGCGGTAGAGCCGCTCGTCGAGCTCGTACAAGGGCTGTCCAGCCTTGACCAGTGCGCCTTCGGTGAACAATCGCTGCTCGACGATGCCGCTGACTTGAGGCCGTACGTCGGCAACCAGATGCGCATTGGTCTGCCCGGGCAGCTCGCGCGTGAGGTTGACGGATTGGGGCTGCAGCGTGACCACGGTGACCTGTGGTGCGAAACCCGCGCCCGGCATGCCGTGGGGAGCGCCAGCGCCGCAGGCGCTCAGGGCGGTTAATGCGGCGATCACAGCGCCATAGCGAATGATAGCTTGAGACACAAGCGCTCCCAAAGAGAATGAACGTTCATTCTATTGGTAAGGGAACGGCTATGCAACCTTGTCGGTGTTAACCGACTTGACCGCGTTGCGTCCGAGGACCCAGCATGGCCCACCCGGATTACCCTTTTATTGCTGCTGAGGATCTGCGCATGAGGCGCGTGCCTGGCTCAAGGATGTCACTGCGGCAGCGACTCAACGTCTCGCGGCTGGCGCTGTCCTATCCTCGCTTAACCGTAGCGGCGTGGCTGCTGATCGGGGTCTCCGGTGTGCTCGCGGCCTGGCGGCTGCCGACCGCATTGTTCCCCGACATCGCCGCGCCCGTGGTCCTGATCACGATCAGTGCCCCCGGACAAGCGGCCGAGACGGTGGAGCGCGAACTCACCATTCCGGTCGAGCAGCGCCTCTTTGGCGTGCGCAATCGGGGGCACATTATATCGAGCACGGCGCCCGGCTCAGCCTCGGTCACGGTGCCTTTCGACATCGGTCTGAGTCCGAGCACGGCCGAAATACGCGTGCGCGCGGCGTTGCGCGGACTGACGCTGCCGGCCTCAAGCCGGCTCGAGATACGGCGCATTGATCTGGACGAGACGCCGATCGTGACCTATGCGGTCACGCCACTGGATGGCGCCAGCGCGCCGGCGCGCATCGCCACCGATATCGAGCGGCTCAGATCGCAGATCGCCGCGGTTCGGGGCGTCGCGCGCGTGGCAACGCTGGGACTGGATGTGTCTGGCCAGCCGCCGATGCGCGTGCGCCTGAACGGGGCGCCGGCAGTCGCGCTCGAAGTCGTCAAGATCGCGGGTGCCAATACGCTGGAGGTCGCGCGCGCGGTCAGCGCGATCGTGCGCGATACGCCCGCGAGCGCGGGGCTGCGTATCGATACGATGCGCGCCGAGGCGCCGTTCATACGCGAAGCGACCGGGGCGACGCTCGAGGCGCTCTGGATGGCGGTCATATTGTCCGTGCTCGTGATCTATGCGTTCCTGCGGCGCAAGGCGGCGACCGCGATCTCCGCCTTGGCGATACCGACCTCGATGGTCGGCACGTTTCTCGTGATGGCGCTGTGCGGTTTCAAATTCGAGACGATCACCCTGCTCGCGTTGGCGCTCGTGATCGGCATCATCGTTGATGATGCGATAGTCGACGTCGAGAACATCGTGCGCCATCTGCCGGACGCCGAGAATGTGGACAGCGCCGTGCGCCTCGCCACCGACGAGATTGGACTCACCGTCACGGCCGCGACCCTGACCATCGTGGCCGTGTTCGTGCCGGTCGCGTTCATGGGCGGCGTCGTCGGTACTTTCTTTCGTCCGTTTGGCCTCACGATCTCTGCTGCCGTGCTGACCTCACTGCTGGTCGCGCGCACGCTCATCCCGGTGCTCGCGGCGCGCTGGCTCGGCCGCAGCCGCGAGCCGCCGCCCTCCCCCACCTGGCGGCGCTTCTGCCATGCCTATCGCCGGCTGCTCGTGTGGGCACTCGCGCATCCGCGTGCGGTGCTTCTGATCGCGACGGTGTGCCTGTTCGGCGGCGTAGCGCTGGTGCCGCTGATTCCGCAAGGCTTCATACCGGCGCTTGATCGGGGTGCATGCGAAGTGCATTTCTCGCTGCCGTCGGGCTCGGGCTTGAGCGCGAGCGATCAGGTCGCCGCACGTCTGGCGCAGCGCGTCGCCGCGGACCCCGACGTCGCGCGAGTACTCTCGGTCACGGGCAGCGTTACCGGTGAGGCCGACAGCGGCGTGCTCTACGTAGCGCTCAAGCCCGATCGCCATACGCGCACGCAAATCGTCGAGACGCGACTGCGCCGAGCGTTGGCACCGATGGCACTGGCGGAAATCAGTGTCGAAGAAGTTCCGATCATCGCCATCGCGGCTCAAAAGCCGCTCGAGATCATCCTGACCAGCGACGACACGGCGGCCCTCGCCCTCGCCGCCACGCGCGTGCTGCATCAGATCGCACCCTGGCCGGGCGTCGAGGACGCCAGCATCTCGGGTCTTGGCGCGCGTGGAGACCATACCTGGCTGCGGCATGAGGGCCGCTCCGCTGCGGTGATCCGCGCCAACCTGGCCGACGGCATGGCCATTGGCACCGTGGCGGCGCGGGTTCGCTCCGAATTACCCGGCGCGCTGCCGAGCGACGTGGCGCTCGAGCTGGCCGGCGAATCGGCGCAAGCCAGCGATGTGTTCGCTCACTTTGCGACCGCGCTCGGACTGGCCGTACTCGGGGTGCTGGCCGTGCTGCTCGCTCTGTTCCGCAGCTGGCAGGATCCGGTCGCGATCGCCAGCTCGTTGCCACCGGCAGCCGTGGGTAGCATGTTCGGCCTGTTCCTCACGCGCAGCGACTTCGGCATCATCTCACTGCTCGGGCTCGTCTTTCTGATGGGTCTGGTGAACAAGAACGCGATCATCCTGGTCGACCGGATCAATCAGCTTCGCGCCACGGGTCTGTCGCGCAGCGATGCGATTCTGGAGGCCGGGCCGGTACGGCTGCGTCCGATCATCATGACCACGTCAGCGGCGGTACTCGCAATGTTGCCGATCGCAATCGGATTCGGCGCGGGCGCCGAGCTCAGATCACCCATGGCCGTGGCGATCATCGGCGGGCTGCTGACCTCGACGCTGCTTAGTCTTGTTGTCGTGCCGGTGATCTATCAGCTGCTCGACTCACTGAGCCCGCGCTTTGGCGGCGGATCGGGCTGAGCGGGGGCTTGGCTACGATCTGCAGGCGCTTGGGCGCTGGCACGCACCAGATGTCGAGCGGCTTTCTGCGACCACGCAGCTCGTATTGCGCCAGCTTCAGAAACGGTATCGATCCTCTGTCGGGCCGCTTGGCTGCGCCATGCGCATCGAGCGCAGCGGCCACCTTGTCGGTGAAGAGAACCTCGCCGCCGCGCGCGCGGCTGCACAGACGCGCGGCGACATTGACGGTGTCGCCCACGAGTGTCGTGGCCTGGCGCCCCGGTGGCCCGAATGCGCCGAGCGCGACATCACCGAGGTGCATGCCAATGCCGATGCCGGTCTTAATCGACAGCTCGCTGTGCCAGCGATTCGCAATTGGCGCGAAGTGCTTGAGTATCGCGAGCCCGGCGGCAAGCGCCTCACGCGCACCGTTTTCGCTCGCCCTGTCCATGCCAAACCCGGCCATCATGCCATCGCCGGCCATGTGATAGATGTGCCCGCCGTGTAATTCCGTGGCGCGCATGAGTACGCCGTAGAACTCCACCAACAGCGATACCACTTGAGCCGGCGACAATTGTTCAGCCAGTCCGGTGTACCCGCGCAGGTCAACGAACAATATGGTCGCGCGCATGGTCTGCGCGACCAGCGGCGGCGTTTCGAGAATAGTGATAGCCATCGTTGCTCCCCGGCCGAAGCGCCGATGTTACCCCAGCATCGATGACGGCGTTGATGTGCCGCCAGGAGCGCGATGGCCTCAGTGGCCACACGCGACTCGTTCTGTGTTTTAGATTGAGTCTAGACTGCCCTGTTGGGCTCAACTACGACCGCTTCGAGCGCCCGTCGCAATAGACTCGCTTCGCGCGGGAATATTCGGCTGCACGCCTCGCAGGTATCCGACAGCAGTTGCGCGCTCTGTGCCGAAGGCTGTTCGGTTTCGAAGCGGCTGAGCATCGCGGCGGCCAGTTGAGCCGCTCGCCGCTCGCTCTGCGCGCGCAACCGATAGGCTGCCGCTCGCACCGGCGGCAACGGCTTGACCAGAGGGTTCACCTGAATGCGGCCGATCATGCGCGCCAACTCAAGCAACGTGCGCTCGTGCGCGGCACGCGCAATAGCGGCCTCAAGCGCAACGATGGCCTGCTGCGTCTTTTGCGTGATGAAGGGCTGATTGGCATTCATCTGCCGCCGAATGTAGTCCTGCGATTGCGGCTCGTATGTGAGGCGACGCACGACTTGAATACGATTGAGCCCGTTGTCGGTGATCCCCGACAGGCGCTCACGGATAAGGAGTTCCGTCCTTATGCGTCTTACCGTGTGCGGCGCCCCACCGCAGATCGATATCCGGATACTCGACGTCATCGGCATCGGGACGGCGCGAACCGATCTCCAGTATCAGCGCATCGGCGTCGCTACGGTTTTGCAGGTGATGGCCGTTCGCAACGCCAGCCGCAAAGCCCGCGCAATCCCCGGCGCGCAACCGCTCCTCTGCGCCGTCCGTAACCAGTACGACCTCGCCGCTCAATACATAGACGAACTCGTCCTCCAACGTGTGCCAGTGACGCTGGCTCGACCAGACACCGGGCGCGAGCCGCAGCAGATTGACACCAAATTGCGTCAGACCCCCCGCCTCGCCGAGTACGTTGCGCACTCGCTTGAGACAGGGTTGATCAAATGGCGGCGGGTATCCCGAGCCGGTGCGCTGCTGCGTCGTCGCCAGATCGATTTTTTTACTGACTGGCTTCGTCGATTCCTTCATGGTTTCTCCCTTGCCTCAGAACTGCGCATGGATACGCACGGCGGCGATTGACTGGCATACTTCAAAGCGATGAGTTGCAGAATCGGCGGGACTTTATATATGAGACCACTATTGCAGTCGATCACTGACGGCGTATTACTGAGACCGGCAGCCACGGCAGCCGTGCTGATCGCCGCGTTGTCTTGCACCCACCTCGCTTACAGTCAAGGCACTCCTGCGCCGTACTGGGCTTACACCATCGATCCGCCGGAAGATCTGGCTGCTACGCGAGCGCGCTCTACGGATAACTCGCCCGTGCAGGTACCGGGCAGCGCGAAAACATTGACCGTGGCCCAGACGCAGGATCGCTTCAATGTGCCGGACTGGCATCCCGACGATCATGCCGTGATGCCCGATATCGTTGCGCGCGGCAGGGCGCCGGATGTGTTTGCCTGCGGCTATTGCCACCTGCCGAACGGACTCGGGCGTCCGGAGAACTCCAGTCTGGCGGGACTACCCAGCGGTTACATCGTCGAGCAATTGGCCGATTTCAAAAGTGGTGCGCGCAAGACCTCCGAGCCCCTGCAGCAGCCCATCAGCACGATGAATACCGCGGAAACCAAGGCGAGCGAAGCCGACGTGCAGATCGCCGCGCAATACTTTGCCAGTCTTAAACCCAGGCCCTGGATTCGCGTCGTGGAAACCAGCACCGTGCCCAAGACCCGCATCTCGGGTTGGATGCTGATGCCATTGAGCAGCGGCGAGCGCGAACCAATCGGTCATCGCATCATCGAAGTGCCCGAAAATACCGAGCAGACCGAGCTGCGTAACGACGCATCCGGCTTCATCGCCTACGTGCCCCCGGGCAGCATCAAAAAAGGAGAGGCCCTGGTGAAATCCGGTGGTGCGGGAGTCACCATCCAGTGCTCGATCTGCCATGGGCCGCAGCTCAACGGTCTGGGCAATGTGCCATCGCTTGCAGGGCGCTCGCCCAGTTACATCGTCCGGCAGCTCTATGACATCCGCGGCGGAGCGCGTACCGGAGTGGGCGTGCAGCTCATGAAAGCCGTGGTGGCTCAATTGAGCCTCGACGATATGATCTCGATTGCCGCCTATACGGCCTCGCTCAAACCTTAGCGGCTGTAACGCGCAGCGCGAGTCATCGCGCCTTATAGAACAGATAGTCCGCGCTGTAATGGACGCGCACCTCGCTGCCGGCCTGCGAGGCACTGCAGCCGCCCGCCGGCGCCTTGCCGCCGACCGTTTGCAGGCGCTGAATACTCAGCGTGCGGCTCAAGAGGCCAGATCCGGAAGTGGACTTCGCGCGCAGCAGTAACCACCCAATGGCGTCGGGATCCGGACCGTTGTCCCGGGCCACAACTTCGCCGACTACGTCGCTGCCATCGGTGGCCTGCCAGGTCGGGCCCGCGAAGTGGCGAATGATAGGCTTG
Organism: Steroidobacteraceae bacterium; assembly: GCA_049513435.1. GTDB lineage: Bacteria > Pseudomonadota > Gammaproteobacteria > Steroidobacterales > Steroidobacteraceae > FEN-1191. The sequence continues at coordinate 11,788 of JBEKWD010000025.1, forward strand.
CCCGCGCGGTCCGATAGTTGTGCATCAGGTGCTTTGAGTACCCATGCAAACTGTGCCGGCTCTTCCGGACTGCTCCGACACTCATAGATCTGCACGCCGACACCCCGCGCCCGCACAAACAGGACCTGCGATGCGCTCACGCGCAACGCTTCGGGAACCGCGGGAGCCGAGGCTCGATCGGTCGTCGCGCAACCTCCCAGCAGCCCAAGCAGCGCGCCCACGAGCAACACGACGGTGGAGTGCTGCTTCACGACTCATCCCCGATATTGATTCGCGTGAGATCCAGCTCCATGTAGATGGCTCCCGGCAGGGGGTTTGCATAGTACGCGGCGGTCTCGCGAAAGCCGAGCGAGCGATATAGAGCGCGTGCGGCACTCATGTCGGCCAACGAATCCAGTACCATTCGGCTATACGCGAGCGAGCGCGCCTTATGAATCAGCCCGACCGCAAGCTGTCGCCCGATCCGTGCTCCGCGGGCAGCCGGCCTGACATAGAGACGCTTCATTTCGCACACGCTCTGCGAAAGCCGTCGCACGCCGGCGCAACCCAGCGGCGCGTCGTCAGAGCGTGCCAGCAACAGGCAGCCCGAAGGTGGGCCGTATATCCGAGCAAGATCGTTGAGCTCGGCGGCAAAGCCCTGAAAGCAAAGATCGACTCCCAGATCCGCCGCGTACTCTTCGAACAACAAGCGCGCGAGCGCAAAGTCATCAGCATTTTCTGCTTGCAGCAGACTGGATCTCGCATTCATCCGCTTTCAGGCATTATTCGGAGCGCTATGAGGCTCGCCGTAGTTCGCAGATTAATGCTTTTTTGCC